>NZ_RZPQ01000734.1:0-2955 GCF_003999135.1 Mesorhizobium sp. M7A.F.Ca.CA.004.06.1.1
GCTGATGCAGCGCGAGCGTGATCGCCGCGCCGGCCTGAACACGGCCGGTTTCGTCTCCGGCTATCGCGGTTCGCCGCTCGGCGGCCTCGACATGCAGCTTTGGAAGGCGAAGAAACAGCTCGCCCAGGCTGACATCGTCTTCCAGCCGGGTCTCAACGAGGAGCTTGCCGCCACCGCTTGCTGGGGAACGCAGCAGACGGAACTGCTGGGCGAGGGCACTCATGACGGCGTCTTTTCGGTCTGGTACGGCAAGGGACCGGGTGTCGATCGCTCAGGCGACGTGTTCCGCCACGCCAACCTCGCCGGATCGTCGAAGCATGGCGGCGTGCTTGCGCTGATGGGCGATGACCATATGGCCGAATCCTCGACCAATGCGCACGCCACCGAATTCCTGTTCGTCGACACGATGGTGCCGATCCTCAATCCCGCCGGTGTCCAGGAGATCATCGATTACGGGCTCTACGGCTTTGCCATGTCGCGCTTTGCCGGTACCTGGGCGGCGATCAAATGCGTCAAGGACAACATCGAATCGACGGCCTCGGTCGATGCCTCGCTCGAGCGGCTGAACATCGTCGTGCCGGATTTCGACATGCCATCAGGCGGTCTCAACATTCGCCACGAGATCGATATGCTCGGTCAGGAGGAGCGGCTGCATGAGCACAAGCGCGCCGCGGCTTCCGCCTTCATCCTTGCCAACGGGCTGAACCGCATCGTCTATTCGGGCGGCCGCAACCCGAAGATCGGCATCATCACGCTGGGCAAGAGCTATCTCGATGTCCGTCAGGCGCTGGAGGACATCGGCATCGACGAGGCGGCCGCCAACCGCATCGGCGTGCGGCTGTTCAAGGTCGGCTGCCCCTGGCCGCTCGACCTGCATCACATCGCCGATTTCGCCCGCGGCCTCGACACCATTGTCGTCGTCGAGGAGAAGCGCTCGCTGATCGAAGTGCAGCTGCGCGAAAGCCTTTATGGCACTGCCACCCAACCGGTCATTATCGGCAAGAAGGACGAGCGCGGCGACTGGCTGTTTCCGGCCAAGGGCGCGCTCGATCCCAACGAGATCGCCATTGCGCTTGGCGAGAGGATCGTCAGGACCATCGGCCCGTCCGAAGAGATTTCGGCGCGGGTGGCGAAGCTGCGCCAGTTCCAGGCAATGCTCACCGAGGCCACCGACATCGGCTCGCGCACACCGTTCTTCTGTTCCGGTTGCCCGCATAATTCGTCCACCAAGGTGCCGGACGGCTCTATCGCCGCGGCCGGCATCGGCTGCCACTTCATGGCGCTGTGGATGGACCGCAACACCGTCGGTTTCACGGCCATGGGCGGCGAGGGCGCGCAATGGGTCGGCCAGGCGCCGTTCTCCAAGCGCGAGCACATCTTCCAGAATCTCGGCGATGGCACCTACAACCATTCCGGTACGCTGGCGATCCGCTTCGCGCTGTCGAGCGATGCCAACATCACCTACAAGATACTCTACAATGACGCCGTCGCCATGACCGGCGGCCAGCCGCACGAAGGCGGCCTGACCGTCGACATGATCGCCAGGCAGGTGCGCGCCGAAGGCGTCGACCGAATCGCCATCGTCACAGATGAGCCCGGCAAATATGCCGGCAAGGCCGAATTCCCGGCCGGCGCCACCATCCATCACCGCGACGACCTCGATCTCGTCCAGCGCGAGCTGCGCGATGTCAAAGGCGTCTCCGTGCTGCTCTACGACCAGACCTGCGCCGCCGAAAAACGCCGCCGCCGCAAGCGCGGCACCTTCCCCGATCCCGACAAGCGGGTCTTCATCAACGAGCTGGTCTGCGAGGGCTGCGGCGATTGCGGCGTGCAGTCGAACTGCGTCTCGATCCAGCCGGTCGAGACCGAATTCGGCCGCAAGCGCAAGATCGACCAGTCGAGCTGCAACAAGGATTTCTCCTGCGTCAACGGCTTCTGCCCCTCCTTCGTCACTGTGCACGGCGCCAAGATCCGCAAGGCCGAGGGCCTTGCCGGCAAGGCCGATCCGCTGGAAGGCGTGCCCGTGCCGGCGCAATTCCCGCTTGGCGAGCAGGGCTGGGCGGCGATCATCGACGGCGTCGGCGGCACCGGCGTCGTCACCGTCGGTGCGGTGCTCGGCATGGCGGCGCATCTCGAGGACAAAGGCTGCGGCATGATCGACATGGCCGGCCTCGCCCAGAAGGGTGGCTCGGTGTTCACGCATGTCCGCATCGCCCGCACGCCGGACGACATCCATGCCATCCGCGTCTCGGCCGGCAAGGCCGATCTGGTGCTTGGCTGCGATCTCGTCGTTTCGGGCGCCAAGAAGGTGCTGACCGCAGTGCGCGAGGGCCACACCATCTTCGTCGCCAACACCGCCGAGATCATGCCTGGCGAATTTGCCCGCTCGGCGGATTTCTCGTTGCCGATAGGCCGCCTGAAGAAGGCGATCCGCGCGGCCGCGGGCGACGACAAGGCGCATTTCTTCGACGCCACCCGCACCGCCACGGCACTTTTCGGCAATTCGCTCGGCGCCAACATGTTCATGCTCGGCTTTGCCTTCCAGCATGGCGGCCTGCCGCTGTCCGCCGAGGCGGTCGAGAAGGCGATCGAGCTCAATGGCGAAGCCGTGGCGATGAACGTTGCCGCGTTCCGCTGGGGACGTCGCGCTGCCCATCAGCCGGAATTCGTGCGCGGCCTCGTTGCCCAGCCGGGTCCAGCCGTCGCTGGAAAGGCCGGCCCGGGCACGGATGTCGCCGAGACACTGGACGATATCATCGCCCGCCGCGTCGCCTTCCTGACAGCCTATCAGAACGCCCCCTATGGCAGGCGTTATGCCGAAAAACTGGCCGTTTTGCGCGCCGCCGAAGCGAAGGCCATACCTGGGTCGACCACGGTGTCGCAGGCCGCCGCCAGGAACCTGTTCAAGCTGATGGCGATCAAGGACGAATACGAGGTGGCGCGTCTTTACACGGA
>NZ_RZPQ01000735.1:0-2953 GCF_003999135.1 Mesorhizobium sp. M7A.F.Ca.CA.004.06.1.1
GAAGTCGCTGTCGCTCAACACGGCGCGCATCGAGGCGCTGGTCGAGCAACTCTACGACATCAACAAGCGCCTGGTGCAGAACGAAGGCAAGCTGCTCAGGCTGGCCGAAAGCTACGGCGTGCGCCGCGAAGAGTTCCTGAAGGAATATCAGGGTTCCGAGCTCGACCCGAACTGGACGCGCTCGATCGGCAATCTGACCTCGCGCGGCTGGAAGGAATGCACCAAGAACGAGAAGGATGCGATCAAGGAACGGCGCGCCGAGATCCAGAACCTCGCCACCGAAACGGCGATCTCGATCCTGGAATTCCGCAAGATCGTCAATCAGGTGCAGAAAGGCGAGCGCGAAGCGGCGATCGCCAAGAAGGAAATGGTCGAAGCCAATCTGCGCCTCGTCATCTCCATCGCCAAGAAATACACCAATCGCGGCCTGCAGTTCCTCGACCTGATCCAGGAAGGCAATATCGGCCTGATGAAGGCGGTCGACAAATTCGAATACCGCCGCGGCTACAAGTTCTCGACCTATGCGACGTGGTGGATCCGGCAGGCGATCACGCGTTCGATCGCCGATCAGGCGCGCACCATCCGTATTCCGGTGCACATGATCGAGACGATCAACAAGATCGTGCGCACCTCGCGCCAGATGCTGCACGAGATCGGCCGCGAACCGACGCCGGAAGAACTGGCCGAAAAGCTTGCCATGCCGCTCGAAAAGGTGCGCAAGGTCCTGAAGATCGCCAAGGAGCCGATCTCGCTCGAAACGCCGGTCGGCGACGAGGAGGATTCGCATCTGGGCGATTTCATCGAAGACAAGATGGCGATCCTGCCGATCGACGCGGCGATCCAGGCCAATCTGCGCGAGACCACCACGCGCGTGCTGGCCTCGCTGACGCCGCGCGAGGAGCGCGTGCTCAGAATGCGCTTCGGTATCGGCATGAACACCGACCACACGCTGGAAGAAGTCGGCCAGCAGTTCTCGGTCACCCGCGAGCGTATCCGCCAGATCGAAGCCAAGGCGCTGCGCAAGCTCAAGCACCCGAGCAGGTCGCGCAAGCTGCGCAGCTTCCTGGATAGCTGAGACTTACCGATGCAAAGAGTTCAAGGGCGCCAATGGCGCCCTTTTTTGTTGTGCGACGCACTCTTGCGGGCCAGGCCCTTCGGGAGGATAATTTCGGTGTCGGATGCATTTTCTGGGCGACAACCCGGATGCCCGCCCCGGCGAAGCCGCCGTGCTCCGTGGCCCCGGAGGGAGGTGTGCCATGACAAGCTACATCGTGCTGATGAACTGGACGGAGCAGGGTGCCAGGAACATACGCGAGTCACCGAAGCGGCTCGACGCCGCCAGGAGGCAACTGGGAGACATGGGCGGGTCGTTCAAAGCGTTCTACCTGACCATGGGCGAATACGATATGGTGGCTGTGGTCGAAGCGCCCGACGACGCGGTGCTGGCGCGCTTCTCGCTGATGCTGGCGGCAGCGGGCAATGTCAGGACGCGGACGCTGAAGGCCTTTCCCGAACTAGCCTACCGCGAGATCATCACCTCGCTCGGGTGAAGGAATCGGCAGGGTTTCTCGAACGTCGCTGGTTGGTGCCGGCCTGGTGGCGCTTTGCCGCAAGACGGGGCGCTTCGCCGTGATAGAATGCGGCCGGGGAGATCGCGATGAAGAAGGTTTCGATATTGGTCGCCAGCTTTGCCGCTTTGTCGCCGCTGCCGTTTTCCGCCGGCGCCAGTGCGCAAAAACCGGTCGGCATGGCCAATCCGGCATCCGTCCATTGTGGCGATATCGGCGGGCGCCTGGTGATCAGGAAGGACAAGGCCGGCAACGAATATGGGTTTTGCCGCTTGCCCAATGGGCGCCTTTGCGAGGAGTGGGCGCTGTTTCGCGACAACAAGTGCATCGGGCCGAAGGCGGCCATGCGCCGCAAGTGACACACCTGCCATCATAGGGTGAGATCATGTCCGAACCGCATTCCCATTCGCATCTGTGGCCCGGCGTGCCACTCGCGCTTGGCTCTGCCGCCCTGTTCGGGGCGACGCCGCCGCTCAGCAAGCTGCTGCTCAATGGCGTCAATCCCTTCATGCTGGCCGGCCTGCTCTATCTCGGTGCCGGTCTTGGGCTGGCTCTGTACCGCCTGCTTCGGGGCAGGCAGGCCGCGGCCGGGGAGGCGCAACTGACCGCTGGGGATGTTCCCTGGCTGGCGCTGGCGATCGGCATGGGCGGCGTTATCGCGCCGGTGCTGCTGATGTTCGGCTTGACCCTCAACACGGCGTCCAGTTCGGCGCTGCTGCTCAACCTGGAAGGGCTGGCGACGATGGCGATCGCCTGGCTCGTCTATCGCGAGAATGTCGACCGGCGCCTGCTTTTTGGCGCTTTCGCCATTCTGGCGGGTGCCATTCTTCTGTCGTGGCAAGGTGAGGGCGTCGCCTTCAACCGTGGCGCCCTGATGGTGGCAGGGGCTTGTCTGGCCTGGGGGATCGACAACAATTTCACGCGCAGGATCTCCGCCACCGACCCGGTGGTGATCGCCATGCTCAAAGGGCTGGTGGCGGGTGTCGTCAATGTCGGGCTGGCGCTTGCCGGCGGGGCCTTGTTTCCCCCGGCGTCGGTTATTGCAGCGACCGCCGCAGTCGGTTTCTTCGGCATCGGGGTCAGCCTGGTGATGTTCATCGTGGCGCTGCGTCATCTGGGCACCGCGCGGACAGGGGCCTATTACTCGCTCGCTCCCTTCATCGGCGCGTTGCTGGCAATCGCCATCCTGGGTGACGCCGTCACGCTCAAGCTGGCGGCCGCCGGAGTTCTGATGGGCGTTGGCCTGTGGCTGCATCTGTCGGAACGCCATGAGCACGAGCACGATCATGAGGAATTGGAGCACGAGCACAGCCATGTGCATGATGAGCACCACCAGCACCATCATGACGGGCCGGTGAGTGAGCCGCATTCGCACTGGCACCGGC
>NZ_RZPQ01000736.1:0-2936 GCF_003999135.1 Mesorhizobium sp. M7A.F.Ca.CA.004.06.1.1
CTGGTGCACAGCCGGGATGCCTGGACCTCGGTCGTGCCGACGGGGCTCATCCTGTCCGCCGCCGCCGTGATCGTTATTCTCTTGGTGGGCCTGCTGGGATGGAGTTCCGGCCGCACTCAGGTGGAGGTGGTCGAATGAATGTCTCCGCCAGACATATCCCGCGTATCGCCAGCCTCGGTCTGCTGTGCGGATCGATTTTGGTGCTGCCCGCATGCAGCGACAACGAACCGGATCCCACCGATCAGGTCGGAGCGAACCCGACGCTGCCTGAACCGATCCAGTATCTGGTGCCGCCGATGCATGTCGCGTCGGTCATCGGTTGGAAACAGGAGGAAAGGCCGACGGTCGCCAAGGGTTTGCAAATCCAGGCCTTCGCCAAGGGCTTGAAGCATCCGCGCTCGCTTTACACATTGCCGAATGGTGACGTTCTGGTGGTCGAATCCGTGGCGCCGCCCGGTGCAGCGATCAAGCGGCCGAAAGACCTGGTCATGGGCTGGATCGAGTCCATGGCGACGTCGGGCGGCGGCACCGAAGGAAGCAACCGTATCACTCTGCTGCGCGATACCAACGGCGATGGTGTGCCCGATGTCCAGGAGGTTTTTCTCGATCATCTCAATTCGCCCTTTGGTGTGGCGCTGGTCGGCAACGATCTCTACGTCGCCAACACCGACGCCATCGTGCGGTACCCCTACACGTCGGGCGACACCAAGATCACCGCCCCGGGCACCGTGCTGACGCCGTTGCCCGGCGGGCCTATCGATCACCACTGGACAAAGTCTCTCGTGGCCAGCCGCGACGGGTCTCTGCTTTATGTCGGCATCGGATCCAACAGCAACATCACCGAGAACGGCATCCAGGCGGAAAAGGACCGGGCCGCCATCTGGGAAGTCGACAGGGCCACTGGCCGTTATCGTGTTTTCGCGAGCGGCCTGCGCAACCCCAACGGACTGAGCTGGGAGCCGCAGAGCGGCGCGCTGTGGGCTGTTATCAACGAGCGCGACGAGCTCGGTCCTAACCTGGTTCCCGACTACATGACCTCGGTCAAGGACGGCGCGTTCTATGGTTGGCCGTACAGCTACTATGGTCAGCATGTCGACCCGCGCGTGATGCCGCAGCGGCCGGACCTGGTCGCCAAGGCGATCCCTCCCGATTATGCCTTGAGTTCCCACGTCGCACCTCTGGGCTTGGCGTTCTACACTGGAACCAACCTGCCGGACCTGTATCGCAACGGCGCCTTTGTTGGCGAGCATGGCAGCTGGAACCGCAAGAGCTTCAACGGCTACAAGGTCGTTTTCGTGCCGTTCAAGGACGGTCATCCAGACGGCAAGCCGCAGGATGTCGTCACCGGTTTCCTCGACAAGGACAACAAGGCGCACGGGCGGCCGGTCGGTGTTGCCGTCGACAAATCGGGCGCGTTGCTGATCGCCGACGATGTCGGAAACACGGTCTGGCGCGTAACTTCCGCGAGCCAGTAGGCACCTGCATAAACGCGGATCGCTTCACCTATCTCGGTGCAAATTCCGCCAGCGCCTTGACGAATTCTGCCGGTGCCTCGATCGGCAGGAATTCGCCGCAGTTGGCGATCATGTGACCTTGCAGGTTCTTTGCGCCAGACAGCCTGCGTCGGAATCGCTCATCGCTGTCTGTCCTCCAGTAGTGGTCAGTGCCCCTGTGAGCCGGCTGGACCGTCACCAAGTGGGAGGAGGGGGCCGTCTCGCCCCCGGCCTGTTGGTCCGCTTGGCGGAACAAGCATTCAACCCTGGCGTTAAATGCCGGGCGCTCCCGCAACGGGCGAATGGGCTGTCGCGACGTCGTCGCGGCGATTTGCAATTAGGACAATGCAGGGAGATCCAGATGCCGCTTACGGCCTTCGCACTCAATTGCTCGCTCAAAGCTTCGAACGACAGGGAAAAATCCTCCACCGATCGGTTGCTCGCCGATGTCCTGGCGGCGCTGATGCAATACGAGGTGAAGGGCGAGATCGTGCGTGCGCTCAGTCACGATATCAAGCCCGGCGTGCTCTCCGACATGGGCGAGGGCGACGATTGGCCGAAACTCAGAGAAAAAATACTGGCGGCCGACATTTTCGTACTCGGCCTCCCGATCTGGCTTGGCCAGCCCTCGAGTGTGGCCAAGCGCGTCCTGGAGCGGATGGATGCGTTTCTCGAGGAGACCGATGACAAAGGGCGCATGCCGGCAGCAGGAAAGGTGGCCTTGGTGGCCATCGTCGGCAATGAGGACGGTGCGCATCACTGCCAGGCGGAATGCTTTCAGGCACTGAACGATGTTGGCTTCACCATCCCGGCCAATGGCGGGGTCTACTGGGTCGGCGAGGCCATGCAGGAGGTTAACTATGTCGATCTGCCGGCGACTCCGGAAAAGGTCTCGGGTGCGATCGAAATGGCAGCATCAAACGCCGCCCATCTCGCTGGATTGCTGAAAGACCGGGGCTACTTGGGCGTCTCGGGGTGACCTTTGTTCGCCTGACATCCTTGAACCTGGCAGCGTCGATGCGGTCTCAGTCGGGAACAGGAAGGCTTGTAGCGAGTTCATAATCACATCAGCCGGCGACCGCCGCTCCCTCTAAGGCGCGAAGCCGCAAACAGGAGAGCAAGTCACGGGTCTCGGCACAATTCTTATCATCATTCTGATCATTGCATTGCTTGGCGGTTTTAGTGGGCTTGGCGGCGGGCCATTCTACGGCACCGGCTATTACGGCGGCGGCGGCCTCGGTCTTCTGCTGCTTATAGTCATTATCCTGGTCGTGCTCGGGCGTCTCTAGCCCTCGCGATGCGGTGGCAGGGTGTATCACCTGCCGCTTGCAGTCCCTTTTGCGGGTTGCTTTGAATCCATAGCAGCCCAGCAATGGCGGTCCGCCCCCTGGAGGGGGGACCACTGCTCGGACATATTAGGGCAAAAAAAGGACGATCTTTAAA
>NZ_RZPQ01000737.1:0-2930 GCF_003999135.1 Mesorhizobium sp. M7A.F.Ca.CA.004.06.1.1
GCCCTTGCGTGTAACCGCCCATCGTGCGGTTCGAACCATCAAAGACCAGACCGCTGAGTTCGATATGGTCAGCCTGTTCGGCCATGAAAAGGTGGCCGTCACCGCCGTAAACGACGCGCGTCGCGCCCGGCACGCCGGAAAGCCGCACGCGGCCGGGCAGCGAGAGATTGGAGACGACATAAGTCCCGGGCGGCAGGAACACCGGCATATCGCGGGCATTGGCGTCACGCAGCAGCTTGGCGAAGGCCTTGCTCTGATCGTCTGATGTGCCGGGCTGCACGCCGAGTTCTGTGGCATTGATCGAGCCGCGCATCGAGGCTTTCTCGATGCCGCTCAAGCTTGCGGCCACCGCCTTGCCGAGCGCAAGGCCCATAACGGCAAAGCCTGCGGTCCCGGTCAGCAGCGTTCGTCTGTTCAACATCGGCACAGAATCCCAGCGTTCAAGCCTGATATCGCAGGAATCGTGCCAGCCGTTATGTCTCTCCCACCGAGGCCGCTACGATGGCTTGTCGTGCAGCCTTTCCGCGCCTAAGTTCAAGGAATGAGCAGAGCTTTCACCCGCGAGGAAGACAGCGAAAATGCCATTGCCGGTGTCGGTGAACGGCCAGTCAGCCACCACCGCAATCTGGTGACGGAACGCGGCTTGGCGCAGATCGAGGAGAATCTGGCCGATCTGCGCGACATATTGGCAAAAGCCGAACGCAAAGCCGACCGCGAGCGCATCGCGGTCGTGTCGCGCGACCTGCGCTATTGGACCGCCCGGCGTGAAAGCGCCGAACTCTCCGTACCGGAGCCGGGCAGCGACGTGGTGCGCTTCGGCATGGGCGTCACGATCGAGGGCGACGACGGCAGGAAGGTCCACTGGAAAATTGTCGGCGAAGACGAGGCTGATCCCACCAAGGGTAGCATTTCGCATGTTTCGCCGATGGCGGTCGCCCTATTCGGCAAGAAGATCGGCGACTTGGCCAGCGTCAACGGCAAGGAATGGGAAATCGTCAAGCTTTCCGAGAGCTAATCCTCGATCTTGACGACATGGTCGCGGAAGAACGCCGCGGCTCCGGCTTCATCGATCTCGCCTGAAGCAACGGCCATGACGAATTCGTAGAGCGTGCCGTTGTCGGCTGTCAGGACATGGCCGTTCACGATCAAAAATGCACCGGCTGCAACTATGGCCGTGCGCTTGTTGCCGTCGACAAAGGCGTGATTTCTTGCGATGCCGAAGACATAGGCGGCTGCTAGGTCTTCAACCGAAGGGTTTTCGTAGTTGGCCTTGTTCTCGGCACGCGCGAGCGCAGATTCGAGAGCATTTTCATCTCTCAAACCTTGAGCACCGCCATGCCTGCGCAACTGCTCGGCGTGCATCGCTTCAACCGCACGCCGGGTAAGGAACTCCCAGCTCATTCGGCGAGCTTCTGAAGCGCGACCTTGTATTTGTCCATGACCTTGCGAGCAGCTTCCATCTGCCGCTCGAAACTGTCGTCCATCGGCTCAAGGGCAATGCCCTTGTCCGTTTCGACGATCTGGAGCTGATCACCTGTCTTCATGTTCAGACGATCGAGCAGATCCTTGGGCAGGATCACACCTTCCGAATTACCGATCTTGCGAATGGTCGTGTTCATGACAGATATCCTGTTGCAACGCCGATTATAACTCGACCGGCGAGAAGTTGCAACAGATATTATAACAAGCCTAGCGGACCGCCAGCAGCCGGTCCAGCAAACGATCCGCCGCCTCCGGAATGACCGTGCCCGGTGGGAAGATTTCCGCAGCGCCGGCTTGCAGCACCGCGTCATAGTCCTGCGGTGGAATGACGCCGCCGGCGACGATCAGCATGTCGCCGCGGCCGAGCTTTTTCAGCGCGTCGCGCAGTTCGGGGATCAGCGTCAGATGTCCCGCCGCCAGCGACGAGGCGCTGACGATGTGGGCGTCCTGTTGAACCGCTAGTCTCGCGATCTCCTCCGGTGTCTGGAACATCGCGCCGACGGTGACGTCGAAGCCGAGATCGGCGAAGGCCGTGGCGATGACCTTCTGGCCGCGGTCGTGGCCGTCCTGTCCCATCTTGGCGACCAGGATGCGCGGCTTGCCGCCGGTCTTCTTCTCGAAGGCGTCAAGCTTGTCCTGCAGACCGTCGACCACGGGATGATCGCCAAGCGCCTTCCGATAGACCCCGGAAATGGTCTGTACCGTGGCGACGTGGCGCCCAAACGCCCTTTCCAACGCGAATGAAATCTCGCCGACCGTGGCATTGGCGCGCGCCGCTCGGATGGCGAATTCCAGCAGGTTTTCATTGCCTTGCGCGGCACGGGTCAGCTCATCGAGCGCGCTTTCGACGGCGGCGACGTCGCGCGTGCCCTTCAGCCGTTGCAGCTTCGACAATTGCCGGGCCCTGACCTCGGCATTGTCGATCTTCAGCACGTCGACCTCGATGTCGGTCTCGGGCCGATGGGCGTTGACGCCGACCAGCATCTGCTCGCCGGAATCGATCCGCGCCTGCGTGCGCGCGGCGGCTTCCTCGATGCGCAGCTTGGGAATGCCCTGTTCGGTCGCCGCCGCCATGCCGCCGAGCGCCTCGACCTCCTCGATATGGGCAAGAGCGCGCGCCGCCAGATCATGCGTCAGCCGTTCGAGATAGGCCGAACCGCCCCACGGGTCGATGATGCGCGTGGTGCCGGATTCCTTTTGGAGGATGAGCTGGGTGTTGCGGGCGATCCGCGCCGAGTGGTCGGTCGGCAGCGCCATCGCCTCGTCGAAGGAATTGGTGTGCAGCGACTGGGTGTGGCCCTGCGTTGCCGCCATCGCCTCGATCATGGTGCGGACAATGTTGTTGTAGGGATCCTGCGCTGTCAGCGACCAGCCAGAAGTCTGGCAATGGGTGCGCAGCGACAGCGAGCGCTCGTCCTTGGGCGAAAAATTCTTCTGCATCAGGGTCG
>NZ_RZPQ01000738.1:0-2929 GCF_003999135.1 Mesorhizobium sp. M7A.F.Ca.CA.004.06.1.1
ATCTCGACGCAGGGCAGGTTGAACGCCCTGGTCGCCTGGCGGATCAGGCCGAATTGCGGGATCAGATCTTCCGGCGGTGCCGAGCGGTTGGCCTTGTATTCGGGGTAGAGGTCGTTGCGGAAGGTTTTCGACGAATAGTCGAAAATGACGGCGAAATGCGTTGGCACAATGCCTACATCGGTGTTGCGGGCGTCGAGCATCAGCTTCCACAGCATGTTGCAGAAGCCGGAAACGGCGCCCACCGGCAGGCCGTCGGATTTGCGGGTCAGCGGCGGCAGCGCGTGATAGGCACGGAAGATGTAGCCGGAGCCGTCGACAAGGAAGAGATGATCGCCTTTTTTCATGCCGGCAGGGATAGCGCGGCGCGGCGGCTTGGTCCATGCCAAAGGCAGCGTCGACTATCGGTTCCGGCAACACCCTGACAGATCGCCGTCACCCTGCTCACGCCTATGTTACAAAACTGTAATTTTCGTGCCCTTGAATCGCCACGTTCAGAGACCCAAATACACGTCATCGGCAGTTTTCGCCGAGTCCGGAGCAAGGCCCGTCCCCCGCCTAATCCGGACACCTGCGGCAGCCTATCCCCCCTCTCCGGGCTGCCGCATCGTTTCGAGTAGAAGGCCGCCGTGGTTCCCCCTCCACCACGGCGGTCTTTTTTATCCCAGACAGACGTTTGCAGCCCGTGGTCCAATGATCGCGGGCTTTTCGTTTTCCTGTCCTGCCTTTACGGTTCGGGTTCTGAATCGAAAGGCTTCACATATGTCCGCAATTTCCCCCGTCCTCGACCGTCTCGACAACAATCTCGACCAGAGCCTCGAGCGCCTGTTCGGCTTGCTCAAGATCAAGTCGATCTCCACCGATCCGGCCTTTGCCGCCGATTGCCGCAAGGCGGCGGAATGGCTGGTGGCCGAACTCAAGCTGATCGGCTTCGACGCCAGCGTTCGCGACACACCAGGCCACCCGATGGTGGTTGCGCACCATGACGGCCCGGCCGGTTCGCCGCATGTGCTGTTTTACGGCCATTATGACGTTCAGCCGGTCGATCCGATCGAATTGTGGGAAAGCGATCCGTTCGCGCCTGCTGTCAAGGAGGTCGGGCCGGATCACAAGGTGATCACCGGACGCGGGTCGGCCGACGACAAAGGCCAGTTGATGACCTTCGTAGAGGCTTGCCGCGCCTGGAAACAGGTGCACGGCAATCTGCCTTGCCGCATCACCATCCTGTTCGAGGGCGAAGAGGAATCCGGCTCGCCCTCGTTGAAGCCGTTCCTCGAAGCCAATGCCGACGAACTCAAGGCCGATTTCGCGCTGGTTTGCGATACCGGCATGTGGGACCGCGAGACGCCGTCGATCTGTGTGGGATTGCGCGGGCTGGTCGGCGAGGAGATCACGGTGAAGGCGGCCGATCGCGACCTGCATTCCGGCCTCTATGGCGGTGCCGCCGCCAATCCGATCCGGATCCTGGCCAGGGTGCTGGCCGATATCCACGACAAGGACGGCCATATCACCATCCCCGGCTTCTATGACGGCGTCGAGGAAACACCGTCGCAGATCCTGAAATCATGGGAGACGCTCGGCGAGACCGCCGAGACGTTCCTCGGACCGGTCGGCCTGTCGATCCCGTCGGGCGAAAAGGGCCGCTCCGTGCTGGAGTTGACCTGGGCGCGGCCGACGGCCGAGTTCAACGGCATCATCGGCGGCTATACCGGCAAGGGCTTCAAGACGGTGATCGCGGCGGAAGCCTCGGCGAAGGTGTCGTTTCGCCTTGTCCACAAGCAGGATCCCAAGAAAATTCGCGCTGCGTTCCAGAAATTCGTCAAGGAGCGGATTCCGGCCGACTGTTCGGTCGAATTCCATCCGCATGGCGGCTCGCCGGCAATCCAGCTTTCCTACGACTCGCCCTTCCTCGCCAAGGCCAAGAATGCGCTGTCCGACGAATGGCCGAAGCCGGCGGTGACGACGGGCAGCGGCGGCTCCATTCCGGTTGTCGGCGATTTCCAGACCTATCTCGGTATGGAATCGCTGCTGGTCGGGTTCGGCCTCGACGACGACCGCATCCACTCGCCCAACGAGAAATACGAGCTCAGCTCCTTCCACAAGGGCCAGCGCTCCTGGGCGCGGATTCTCGATGCCTTGACGCGCTGAGCGGCGGAAACTCCTGTTTTCCTGTTGATTTTTCAGCGGATCGCGGCGAGGACGGGCCACAAGACAAAGCGCTGCAGCGTCCCTTGCGGGTCAGGGGACACTGTAGAGCTCGACCGGAGAAGACAATGGCCGATATCCGTTTCCATAAAAACGACCTGCCCGACCTCTCGCACTACAATGTCGGGGCAGTGGCCATCGACACCGAGACGCTCGGGCTCAATCCGCATCGTGACCGGCTGTGCGTGGTGCAGATTTCGCCCGGCGACGGCACGGCCGACGTCATCCAGATCGCGCCTGGCCAGAAGAAGGCGCCGAACCTCGTCAGCCTGCTGCGGAACCGTGGCGTAACCAAGCTGTTCCACTACGGACGCTTCGATCTTGCCGTGCTCTACAATGCGTTCGGCGTGATGCCGGAGCCGGTGTTCTGCACCAAAATCGCCTCGCGGCTGACCCGCACCTACACCGACCGCCACGGGCTGAAGGACATCTGCTTCGAGCTTCTTGGCGTTGGCCTCTCCAAGGCGCAGCAATCGTCGGACTGGGCGGCCGAGACGCTGTCGCCCGAACAGCTCGAATATGCCGCTTCCGACGTGCTCTATCTGCACCGTTTGCGCGATGTGCTCGCCGGACGCCTGGCGCGCGATGGGCGGACCAAGGAGGCCGATGCCTGCTTCCGCTTCCTGCCGACGCGTGCCAAGCTTGACCTGATGGGCTGGGACGAAGAGGATATCTTTGCCCACAGCTGACGGTCGTCCGGCCAGCACATCGCGCAAACGGTGCAGAT
>NZ_RZPQ01000739.1:0-2926 GCF_003999135.1 Mesorhizobium sp. M7A.F.Ca.CA.004.06.1.1
TGCTGGAGCAGATCGATCCGGACCGCCCCTCGCCCGGCATAGTCATCCCCTTCCACTCGCCCTCCCCCGACGAAGCCGACCGCCAGGGCGCGGAATTCACTGGATCGACGGTGACCACGCAGATGTTCTGGGATTCCGATCTCGGCAAGACGATCGAGACCGCGGCCTATTCGCTTTACCGGCGCAAGAACCCCGAACTGGAGAAGAAGATCGATGCCGTCATCGACATGTATGGCAAGCTGCAGCAGGAGGACGGCTATCTCTCGAGCTGGTATCAGCGCATCCAGCCCGGCAAGCGCTGGACCAATCTGCGCGACTGCCACGAGCTCTATTGCGCCGGCCACCTGATCGAGGGCGCGGTCGCCTATTACCAGGCGACGGGAAAACGCAAGCTGCTCGACATCATGTGCCGCTATGCCGACCATATCGCGTCGGTGCTCGGCCCCGAGCCCGGCAAGAAGAAGGGCTATTGCGGACATGAGGAGATCGAGCTGGCGCTGGTCAAGCTGGCGCGGGTGACAGGCGAGCGGAAATACATGGAGCTGGCCAAATACTTCATCGACCAGCGCGGGCAGCAGCCGCATTATTTCGACGAGGAGGCCCGCGCCCGCGGCGCCGACCCGAAGGCCTATCATTTCAAGACCTATGAATACAGCCAGTCGCACATCCCGGTGCGCGAGCAGGACAAGGTCGTCGGCCACGCGGTCAGGGCGATGTACCTCTATTCCGGCATGGCCGACATCGCCACCGAATATGGCGACGACACGCTGCGGTCGGCGCTCGACCTTCTGTGGGACGATCTCACCACCAAGAGCCTCTATATCACCGGCGGGCTCGGGCCATCGGCGCACAATGAGGGGTTCACCAGCGACTATGACCTGCCCAACGAGAGCGCCTATGCCGAGACCTGTGCAGCGGTGGGCCTGGTGTTCTGGGCCAGCCGCATGCTCGGCATGGGGCCGAATGCGCGCTACGCCGACATGATGGAACGCGCCCTCTACAACGGTTCGATCTCGGGCCTGTCGCTCGACGGCTCGCTGTTTTTCTACGAGAATCCATTGGAAAGCCGGGGCAAGCACAACAGGTGGAAATGGCACCGCTGCCCGTGCTGCCCACCCAATATCGGGCGCATGGTCGCCTCGATCGGCAGCTATTTCTACAGCCTGGCCGACGACGCGTTGGCCATCCACCTCTATGGCGACTCGACCGCCCGTTTCGACATATCGGGCGTCCCGGTCGGCGTGACGCAGACGAGCCGCTATCCCTGGGACGGCGCCGTCGAGATCGTGCTCGAACCGCAGGCGCCGGTCGAATTCACCTTGCACCTGCGCATTCCAGCCTGGAGCGCCAGTGCCCAGTTGAAGGTGAACGGCGAGGCCATCAAGCTGGCTGAGATCACCAGCGACGGCTACGCCGCGATCAAGCGGACATGGAAGAAGGGCGACAATATCCGGCTCGATCTCGAAATGCCGATCGAGCGGCTCTATGCCAACCCGCAGGTGCGCCAGGATGCCGGCCGCGTCGCGCTGTCGCGCGGCCCGCTGATCTATTGCGTCGAGGCATCAGACAATGACAGCCAGCCGCATCGCCTGACGCTGCCGCGGACGGCCACCATCGAAGCGCAGCACCGGCCGGAACTTCTCGGCGGCGTGGTGACGCTGTCGACCGCGGCACTTGCCGATGCCGCCGACGGGTGGCGGGACGGGCTCTACAGGCCCGAGCCGCCGGCCACCGCCGAGACGCGCCTGACCGCCATTCCTTATTTCGCCTGGGACAACCGCGAGCCCGGCGAGATGCTGGTATGGCTCAGGGACGGGTGAGTTGTGATGTTAGCCCGATCTCTTCGGCTACCAGTTCCTGCAGCCGCCACAAATTGCGGTCGCGGATGCCGCAGGCTTCGAGGTGGCGGATCGTCTCGAAAAGATATTGCGCGCCCGAGCCCCAATGACCAACGGCTGTCACCAGCGTCGCCGCGATCGCCTGCTTGTCGAGCTTGCCGGCATAACGCGGATTGGCGGGATCGACGACGAAGCCAAGCGCGCGACATGGGCCGCCTTCGGTCCTGACCTGCAGCCAGCGCGGCACGTTGACGGCGGGCAGGATGGTCATTTCGCGGCGCAGGTGCGCTTCGAGGTTAGCCGCCACCGGTTCCGCGATCTCGAACACCATGCCCTGGCACTGGCCGCCGCGATCGAGCGCCATCATCAGGCCGGGCTGCTCGACCGTGCCGCGAAAACGCTGCACCGTGAAGCAGAACGAACGATGCCAACCGCTGGCCACCGCGCGTTCTCCGCCCCTCACCTCGCCGGCGGGCTTCCACAACAGCGAGCCATAGGCAAATAGTTTCAGCGGCCCGGCCGGAGCGCCGGCCAGCACCTCGTCGCGGATGCGCGCATAGTCGGCATCGGTCATGTGAACCATGCCCGGCGTCGGCCCGGCATCCTCGACAGCACGCATGGTGCGCGCGACCAACGCCTCGGTCAGCGCCATCGGCGTGTTGCGCGGGACCCTCGATGATGCGGTGGAAATGGCCTTGCTCATCTTCGCGCTCCCAGTCCTACCGCCATGTTGCTGAAGGCTGAAGGATTCTCAAGGGCCGTGCAGCCGAGATAGATCACGAGTGGCCGATGCCGCTCTTGCGTGACGCGTCTTGGAACGATGTTGCCGGCAAACTGTTCTGTTCCTTGCCGGAGGATGCCATGAACGATGCGTCGGCACAGCCCGCTGGCCCCGTCCTTTCATCGGCGGAGCGCGTCAACACGCTGTCCCATTTCCACCGCGCCGAGATCGCTCGCATGGCGGGATGGCGCGACCGGCTCGACCTGACGACCAATTGGGCAATCACGGTGGTGGCGGCGCTGCTTTCGGTATCACTCTCGACGGCCAGTGCGCATCACGGCGTGCTGCTGTTCGCCATGCTGCTGAT
>NZ_RZPQ01000073.1:0-13573 GCF_003999135.1 Mesorhizobium sp. M7A.F.Ca.CA.004.06.1.1
CAACAAGGCTATGGGCAAGCGCTATACTGAGGAGTTGCTGGCGCTGGTGAATGGGTAAAAACTGCGAGTAAGCGAAAGGGGCGCCGGGCGCCCCCTTTTCGTACGCAGCGCGGTGCAAAAGGTGGGAGACGCTGGCGTGAAGCGCGCCCTCTGCCCTGCCGACATTTCCTACCAAGGCACGACAGTGATCTCCGGCCAATACTCCTGGGCGCGTCTGCCCTTCGCCTCATGCGTCTTCTGATTGTCCATCACCCGGTTCGGTGTGATGCGGAACGAAAAAACATCATCCAGCCCGAACGGCGCCACCAACACCAGCTGCCCGTCAGCATCGTATCGAACCCCGACGGCGTGCGTCTTCGACGCGAAATAGCAGACGGGATCGCTGGCGTTCGAATAGCGCGGGCAAGGCCACCCGAACTTCTGCGGATACCAAAGATGCACCCGCGCCTGATTGCGCACCTCGACCGGCAGCGGCAGTCCTTCGAAATGCTTCTCCGCGCGGCGAATAACGGCGTCCTCGGCCTCGTAGGAGAGGTCGCTGTCATCGAAGTAGAACAGGTCGACATCCCTGATGCCATACCCCGAAGGCTTGCCGGTCAGATGGTTCCAAACACTGTTGTAGAGCGCGCCGGAAACCACCAGCCAGTCCGGCAGGTCGAGCGTGCGAGCCCGCGCCAGCGCGTCGCGTAACAGCGGGTCGGCAAGCACGATGGCGAGAAATGCCGCGCGCTGCTCTTCAAGAGGAAGGCCCGAATAGGAGAGAGGATCCATCGCCCTTTGGAGAGCGATTCGGCAAGTATCCGCAATGCTTCGCCCATAGCGCCACCAAAGATGTGGCCAGATTGCAACGTGACCGGACCATGATGCTCGGCCTGGCCCTAAAACAGCCCCACCCTCGTCATCTGACGACTATGCGCGTCTGCCCATCTGCCGGCATGGACGATTGCTATTGGAATTTTCCACACCGGCTGGGGTAGCCTGGGCATGCAGATATCGTCGGTTTGGCCAGCAGCATCGTCGAGAGGACCGATCGACAGGGCAAAATTGACTGCGAAGTGGTTCTGGATTGCCGCGACCTTCTGCGTTCTGATCGCAGCCTCGCTCAATGCAAGTGCTGCGGCGGAGCCGATCGTGATTTCCCCGGCCACGCTGCCGGATGGGAGAGTTGGTGAGCACTATGATCGGACGCTGATGGCTTCAGGCGGAGCTGGCGGGCCATACACGTTCGCGCTCACTTCGGGGGTCACGCCGGTCTCCTTCAGCAGCGGCGGCGTCCTCTCCGGGGCAGTGATAGCCGCCCCCGGCACCTATAATTTCAGAGTCCTGGCGACAGATCAGGTCGGCAACACCGGCACACGCGACTACACGATTGTGATCGCGGACAACCCGGTCTTGATTTCGCCTGCTGCGTTGCCCGGCGGGCAGATTGGCCAGCCGTATAACCAGGCGCTGACGGCTTCGGGTGGCGCTGGCGGTCCCTACACGTTCTCGATCGTTTCGGGCTCCATGCCCGTCGCCTTCAGCAGTGCCGGCGTCCTCTCAGGGCCAGTGATAGCCGCCCCCGGCGTCTACAGTTTCAGGGTCCGGGCGACAGACCATGTCGGCAACAGCGGCGAACACGACTACACCATCGTGATCGCGGACAACCCGGTCGTCATTTCACCAGCTGCCTTGCCCGGCGCGCAGATTGGCCAGCCCTATAGCCAGGCGCTGACGGCTTCGGGTGGTGCTGGCGGCCCCTTTACGTTCTCGATCGTTTCGGGCTCCATGCCCGTCGCCTTCAGCAGTGCCGGCGTCCTCTCCGGGCCGGTCATAGCGGTCCCCGGCGTCTACAGTTTCAGGATTCGGGCGACGGACCATGTCGGCAACAACGGCGAACGCGACTACACGCTTGCGATCACCACTGGCCCGCCCATCGTAATTTCACCGGCAGCTTTGCCCAATGGCCAGGTTGGGCAGCCCTATAGCCAGATGCTGACCGCAACCGGCGGTGTGGGCGCGCCTTACACGTTTCAGCGGATCATCGGAAATCTGCCCGAAGGCGTTTCGCTCGCAACCGATGGCACACTCGGCGGCACGCCGACCGAGAGCGGATCATTTGCCTTTGCCGTCGATGTGTTCGACACCTCCGAGAACAGGGCAAGGCGCGAGTATACGCTGGACATCGCTGCGGCGCCCCGACCGACGGCGCCGTCACTGACCATGACGATCGTTGCCGGCATGTCAGCTTCGCTGCCGTTGACGCCGGGTGCTACCGGCGAACCATTCAGCGCCGCGGCGATCATGTCCAGCGCCCCCGCCGAGGGCGGCACGGCGACGCTGTCCGGCGCGCCCAACTACCTACTGACCTTCGCGTCCTCGCCGGTGTTTTCAGGCACCGTCATCGTAACGTACACACTGACCGGCCCCGGCGGCGTTTCCGATCCGGCCACGGTGACCATCACCGTCACCACGCGGCCGGACCCCTCCGACGATCCGGAGGTCGCCGGGCTGCTCAATGCCCAGGCGCAAGCGGTGCAGCAATTCGCCGCCGGGCAGACAGACAATATCAACCATCGCATGGGCGCTTTGCGAAGCGAGGCGTGCCGCAAGGCCTTTGCGAATGGGCTCGAACTGTCTGGCCAAGGCGCCGATGGCAATGCCGCCAGCGTCGACTTTCCAGACGGATCCGATTGTGGGGGCGAAGCGGCAAAGCTGGGCTTCGGCTTGTGGGCCGGCGGCCACATCGATCTCGGCCATAGTTCGCCTGATGATAGCGCGGAGCGGGACTCCGTTTCGATCAACATGACCACCGGCATCGACTACCGTTTCAACGACCGTTTCGTCGCCGGTCTGGCCGTCGGCTACTCCAGCGACGACAGCGACATTGGCGGCAATGGCACCGAGAGTTCCGGCGAGGCCTACAGCGCGACGCTCTATGCAAGCTATCGCCCGGCCGAAAACCTGTTTCTCGATGCCCTGGCCGGCTACGGTTCGTTCAGCTTCGATTCGAAGCGCTTCGTGACAAGTGTTGGCGGCTTTGCCGACGGTCAGCGTGACGGCGACCAGATTTTCGGCTCGCTGACTGCCGGTTTCGATCATAGCGTCGGCGGGCTGCGACTCACTCCGTTCGCCAGGTTGACGGCATCCTCTTCGAGCCTCGACGCGTTTACCGAAACCGGAGCAGGCATCTATTCGCTGAGCTTCGGCAAGCAGAGCGTCGACAGCCTCGGCGGCACGCTTGGCCTTGCCGGCGGCTATGACATGCCGGTGGCCCTCGGCGTCTTCACACCACGCTTCCGGTTTGAATACACTCACGAATTCTCCGGCTCGAGCGACGTCGATATCCGCTACGCGGATAGTCCGGATGGCCTTGTCTATGGCTTCCAGACGCAGCCTTTGGCGAGTGACCAGGTGATGATCGGCCTGGGCGCCGATCTGCTGCTGCACCAAGGGTTATCCATCGGGCTCGATTATCGCGGCACAATCGGCTTTCAAGACAGCTACAGCCATGCCTTTGGCCTGAGGGTCGGCGGCGGGTTCTGACCATTGCGGCAACGGCTGCTTATCCGTCCCGTAGACGGATGAGCAGCCCCATCGCTAACAGTTCAGTCGCCTTGGGCGCTACGTCCTCAGAACGCCACCGGCCTGCTTGCCGACATTCTCGACGATACGCTTGGCCAGTGCCTCGAAATCCTCGTCGGTCAGTGTCTTTTCAACCGGCTGGATCGACACTTCGATGGCGATCGATTTCTTGCCCTCGCCCAGCGAAGCGCCTTCGAAGATGTCGAAGACCGAGACGGCGGTGATGAGCTTCTTGTCGGCGGCGAGCGCCGCGCGCACCAGCGTGCCGGCCTCGACCGTTTTGTCGACGACGAAAGCGAAGTCGCGCTTGACCGCCTGGAAGGGGGACAGTTCCAGTTTCGGCTTGGTTTTCGTCGGCTTGGCCTTCGGCTCGGGCACGGCATCGACAAACACTTCGAAGCCGCACAGCGGGCCGGAAACATCGAGGCCTTCCAGCGTCTTCGGGTGGAATTCGCCGAAGGTGCCGAGCACGGTTTTCGGACCGAGCTTGATCGTGCCGGAACGGCCGGGATGATACCAGGCCGGGCCGCCGGCCTCGATCTGCAGCCGGTCGACAGGCGCACCGCAGGCTTCCAGTGCGGCGATCGCGTCGGCCTTGGCGTCGAACACGCCGACCGCACCCGAATTGCCGGCCCAGTTGCGGCCTGAGCCGTCGAGCTTGGCGGTGCCGCGGCGCACGCCGGCGGCCACGCGCCGCTGCTGGTCGGCGCCGTCGCCCTCATAGGTGCCCGAGACTTCGAACAGCGCCACGTCGCCGATGCCCTTGTCGGCATTGCGCTGGGCAGCAGCAATCAGGCCCGGCAGCAGCGACGGCCGCATGTCGGACATGTCGGCGGCGATCGGGTTGGCGAGCTTCAGCGCGGTCTGGCCGCCGCCGAACAGCTCGGCGTGCTTGGCCGGAATGAACGACCAGGTGACGGCTTCCATCATGCCGCGCACGGCAAGCGCGCGCTTGGCGGTGCGGGTACGGACCTGCAGCGTGGTGAGGATCCTTGCATTGACCGCGTCATGCGCACCGAGCGGCTGCGGTGCGATGTTGTCGACACCATGGATGCGCATGACTTCCTCGACCAGGTCTGCCTTGCCGTCGACGTCGGGGCGCCAGGACGGCACGGCGACATTGACCACATCGCCCGATCCCTCCGGCTTGAAGCCGAGGCGCGACAGGATGTCGAGGCTTTCCGCCTTGGGAACCTCGATGCCGGTCAGCCTCTTCACTTCCGAAAGCGGGAAGGAAACGATCTTCGACTTGTGGCCGGCATAACCGACGACTTCCATTTCGGTCGGCGTGCCGCCGCAGAAATCGAGCACCAGTTTCGTTGCCAGCTCGACGCCGGGAACCATGAATTCGGGGTCCACCCCGCGCTCGAAACGGTAACGCGCGTCGGTGATGATGCCGAGCGTGCGGCCGGTGCGCGCCGTGGTGATCGGATCCCAAAGGGCGGATTCGATCAGCACATCTGATGTGTTCTCGTCGCAGCCCGAATGCTCGCCGCCCATGATGCCGGCGATGGACTCGACGCCGTTGTCATCCGCGATGACGCACATTTCCGGCGTCAGCGTGTATTCGCGGCCATCGAGCGCCTGCACCTTTTCACCATCGCGCGCGCGGCGCACGACGAGATTGCCGGCAACCTTGCTGGCGTCGAACACATGCAGCGGGCGGCCGCGGTCGAAGGTGACGTAATTGGTGATGTCGACCAGCGCGCTGATCGGCCTCAGCCCGATGGCGATCAGCCGCTGCTGCAGCCATTTTGGCGACGGCCCATTCTTGACGCCCTTGACCAGCCTGAGCGCGAAGCCGGGACAGAGCTCCGGCGCTTCGATCGTTACCTTGACCGGACACATGCCGTTGCCGACATGCGGCATGATGGCGCCGCCGACGAGGCGGCCAAGCCCGCTCGCCGCCAGATCCCTGGCGATGCCGTAGACGCTGGTCGCATCCGGCCGGTTCGGCGTCAAATTGATCTCGATGACCGGATCGTCGATGTGCGCATAGGCAGCGAAGCTGGTGCCGACAGGCGCATCCTCAGGCAGGTCGATGATGCCGTTGTGCTCGTCGGACAGTTCCAGCTCGCGCTCGGAACACATCATGCCATGGCTTTCGACCCCCCTGATCTTGCCGACCGTCAGCGTCACGTCGATGCCGGGCACATAGGTGCCGGGCGCGGCAAAGGCGCCGATCAGGCCGGCCCGCGCATTGGGCGCGCCGCAGACGACCTGCACGGGTGGCTTGCCGTTGCCCGTATCGACGGTCAGCACGCGCAGCCGGTCGGCATCGGGGTGCTGCACCGCCGTCAACACCCTGGCTATGACGAAGGGTTTCAGGCTCGACTTGTCGTCGACATGCTCGACTTCGAGGCCGATCGAGGTCAGCCGCTCGACGATCTCGTCAAGCGTGGCGTCGGTCTCTAGGTGGTCCTTGAGCCAGGAGAGGGTGAATTTCATGGGACTGTTCCGTCTGGTCTTTTGACGCTTGTTTTCAGATGTCTCGGCAGGTCGTCGGATATATGCAGGAAGGCAAGCTGTTCGCTGACATAGGCATGCTGCGTCGGCTCAAAATCGGCCGGCGCATCCATGGCGCCGAGCATGAAGTAGATGTCGTCCTCCAGCCGCTCGTCGACATAGGCGATGGGTGAGCCGCAGGTGCCGCAGAAGGAGCGCGTCACCGGGCCGTTCTCATACATCTTCAGCGCCTTGCCGGTGAACGCGACCTGATCGACCAGGAAGCCGACAAAGGCCGACATCGGCGCGCCGCTGGCCCGCCGGCAATCGCCGCAATGGCAATAGCTGACGTGATGCGGTTCGACTGATGCCTCGAACCGCACGGCGCCGCAGCGGCAGCCGCCGGCATAGGGCGCTGTCATGCGCTCAGGCCTCCGAACAGCGTCGGCATGTCGAGCGGCCTGAACCCGTAATGCGACAGCCAGCGCACGTCGGCATCGAAGAAGGCGCGCAGGTCCGGCATGCCGTATTTCAGCATGGCGATACGGTCTATGCCCATCCCCCAGGCAAAGCCCTGATATTCGTCCGGATCGAGCCCGCCATGGCGCAGCACGTTGGGGTGCACCATGCCGCAGCCGAGGATCTCCATCCAGTCGGAGCCTTCGCCGAAGCGCACTTCGCCGGGCCTGGAGCGGTCACACTGGATATCGACCTCGAGGCTCGGTTCGGTGAACGGGAAGAAGGACGGCCGGAAGCGCATCTTGACCTGCGGCACCTCGAAGAAGGCCTTGCAGAACTCCTCCAGCACCCACTTCATGTTGGCGACGTTGGCCGTCTTGTCGATCACCAGCCCCTCGACCTGATGGAACATCGGCGAGTGGGTGGCATCCGAATCCTGCCGGTAGGTCTTGCCCGGAATGACGATGCGGATCGGCGGCTTCTTCGTCTCCATGGTGCGGATCTGCACCGGCGAAGTGTGGGTGCGCAGAAGCTTGCGCTCGCCCTTCTCGTCCGGCTGGAAGAAGAAGGTGTCGTGCATCTCGCGCGCCGGATGGCCTTCTGGGAAATTCAGCGCGGTGAAATTGTAGTAATCGGTCTCGATATCGGGACCTTCGGCGATGGAAAATCCGAGGTCGCCGAAGATCGCCGCAATCTCGTCGATGACCTGGCTGATCGGGTGTATACGGCCGCGCTCAGCCGGCGACTGCCGCACCGGCAGCGTCACATCGACCTTTTCGGCGGCGAGGCGCACGGTGATCGCCACATCTTTCAACTCGGCCTTGCGCGCCGTCAGCGCATCTGTGACGCGGTTCTTGAGTCCGTTGATTGCGGGGCCTTTGACCTGACGCTCCTCGGCGGTCATGGCGCCAAGGGTCTTCAGCATCTCGGACACGGCGCCCTTCTTGCCGAAAGCAGCGATGCGCACGGCCTCGATGGCCGGCTCATCGGCGGCCGAGGCGATTTCGGCCAGAAGTGAGTTTTCAAGCGTATCCAGGCCAGTGGTTGCGTCGTTCACGGTCAAAACTCGCTACGTTGGAAATCAGCTCTAAGTGAAAGTCACTTTTAAGTTGAAGTTCAGGCAAAAGAAAAACCCGCGCCAGCCGTGCCAGCGCGGGTTCCCCAAATCAGAATTGCGAATGCTTGGGAAGCGCTGGTCTTAGGCGACAGCGCTTTCAAAAGCGTTCGGCGTGGTGTTCTTCAGATATTCGAGCGCCACCTTGGCCTTGGCGACCAGGGCTGCGAAAGCCTGCGGCTCATGGATGGCCATGTCCGACAGGATCTTGCGATCGATCTCGATGCCCGACTTGTTGAGGCCGTCGATGAAACGGCCATAGGTCAGGCCATGCTCGTGCGTCGCGGCGTTGATGCGCTGGATCCACAGCGCGCGGAACGAGCGCTTGCGGTTCTTGCGGTCGCGGTAAGCGTACTGCAGCGACTTTTCCACCGCCTGCTTGGCGATGCGGATGGTGTTCTTGCGGCGGCCGTAGAAGCCTTTCGCGGCTTTCAGGACCTTCTTGTGCTTGGCGTGCGAGGTGACGCCTCTTTTTACGCGTGCCATGTCATGATCTCCTTAAAAGCAATTCCAGGAAAAGTGCCTTGCGGTTTTCCGTTCGGAATTGCGTAAAACAAATGCGTGTCCAGACCGAATGCCTTATTTGAGCGGGATGTTATCCAAAAAGTCTGCAACTTTTTGGCATCACGCCTTAGAGGCCGTTCGGCAGAAAATTCTTGATGACCTTCTTGCCATCCGGTTCAGCCAGAACCATCGTGCCGCGGGCATTTCGAATGAACTTGTTGGAACGCTTGATCATGCCGTGACGCTTGCCGGCAGCAGCCGACAGGACTTTACCCGTACCTGTGATCTTGAACCGCTTCTTGGCGGCCGATTTGGTCTTCATCTTGGGCATTTTGCTACTCCGTATTGTTGGCGCACTATCGCGCTTCTTGTTCGCTTCGGGCCGACCAAAGCCCGAAAAGCAAATGAAACCGCCACGGCATGCCCTGCCGGGCGGTTTTCTTGAACGGCGGTCCTATACGTTAAAGACGGCCCGCGCGCAACACCTGTGGAGATGCGGCGCTGTGTCCTTGGTCAGGGCAGCGTGAACCAGACCGGCAACATGCCTGACAGCTGGGCTCCGTCTATCAATTCGAAGGCCGGCAGGGCGATGAGAAACACCAGGCCGTCGAGCAGCGTGGTCAGCAGCAGGCGGGGCTTGAAGCTGCCCGTATCGCCCTCCTGGTAGAGCGACAGCTTCGGGAAGAAGCGCGGCACCTTCTCCAGATAGGCCTGGTACGGCGCGCCGAGCGCTTCCTTGAGGAACTTCTCTTCGCGCAGGATGACGATGTGGAAGGCACCCGCGCACAGCAGCGCAAAGAGAATGATGCCGGAGAACGAGCCGATCTGCGCACCGACGCCGGCCGCGGCTACGGTCGAGAACACATAGAGCGGGTTGCGGGTTATCGAGTAGGGCCCACCGGTCACCACCTCGGAAGATTTGCGCCCGCCTATGTAGAGCGTCGCCCAAAGGCGCCCGACGATGCCGAGGAAAATCAGCAGCACGCCGAACATTTCGATCGACTCATGCACCCAGGTTTCAGGCGGAAAACTTGATTGGCCGAACAGCAGTGCCAGAAACAGCACCACCACCAGCACCGCAAGCACCATGCGGCGCATATGCTGATAGCCGCCCAGCCCGTGTGCCTCGACGGGCGCAGACTTGATTTCATTGACCATGGCGGAATCCGATCGTCGAAAAATTTGCCGGCGATCGCAGCTTCTGGCCAAGAAAACAGGGCCTCGCCGATCGTTGGGATGACTTGCAGGATAATTCAGGCGGATTTAATGCACGTCGCCTTTTTTGACTGCCTACCGCCGCTCAATACAGCCAGAAGAGGACGGGAATTACACCGCTTTCCTGTCCGGACTCGATGAGTTCGAAAAACGGTATGGAAACCAGAAACATCAAGCTGTCGCGCAGCGTGTGATTGAAGATGCGCGGTGTGAAGGTGACCTCGGCCTGATCGCGATAAAGTCGGGGATTGGGAAAAAAGCGCGGCACCCGTGCGACGTAGTCCTTGTACGGCGCCCCGAGCACGGTCGTCAAATGCCGTTCCTCGCGCAGCGTGACGATGTGGAACGCGGCCGCGCACAAAACCGCCGACGCTACCGCGACGATCGCGCTGCCGGTCTGGGTGCCGATGCCGACGGCTGCTACGGTGGAGAAAAAATACAGCGGGTTGCGCATCACCGAATATGGGCCGGTTGCAACCACTTCGGCCGACTTGCGGCCGCCGATATAGAGGATCGACCAGAGCCGGCCGCCGATCCCGATCAGTATCAGGGCGATCCCGTGCGCCTCTATGCGTTCGTGGGTTAGTTCATCGTGCGGGGAGCCGCCGAAGATCAGCAAAGCGCAAAAAGCACCGATTAGCAGCGCCAGCAGGACGCGCCGGCGCCGCTGATAGCGACCCATTTCACTCGTAGAACGTGCCGCAGCGGTCATGGCAGAATCCTTTTGCCGCGAGGACCGGCAACCAGAATCCTTGTCGATGCAACTTGCGGAGAAATCATGGCGAAGACAAAACAAACAAAAGGCCGCCGAAGCGGCCTTTGCTTTTGACGGGGATCGCTCTAGCGCGGCGACAGCACCATCATCATCTGGCGGCCTTCGAGCTTCGGTTCCGCCTCGACCTTGGCGATCGTCGCCACTTCCTCGCGGACCTTGTTCAGAAGCTGCATGCCGAGTTCCATATGCGCCATCTCGCGGCCACGGAAGCGCAGCGTCAGCTTGACCTTGTCGCCTTCCTCGAAGAAGCGGCGAACCGCCTTCATCTTGGTCTCGTAGTCATGGCTGTCGATGTTCGGGCGCATCTTGATCTCCTTGATCTCGATGACCTTCTGGTTCTTGCGCGCCTCGGCCGCCTTCTTCTGGTTGGCGTATTTCAGTTTGCCGAGATCGAGTATCTTGACGACGGGGGGCACCGCATTGGGCGATATCTCGACGAGATCGAGCCCAGCCTCTTCGGCGAGCAGCAATGCGTCGTTGATGGAAACATCGCCGCGGTTCTGGCCTTCGGCGTCGATAAGCTGGACCCGGGGAACCCGGATGTCACGGTTGGAGCGCGGGCCATCCTTGGTCGGCGCCGCTGCTTTGAAAGGTCTGCGAATGGTCGTGGTCTCCTTGGCCGTTTCGTTCAGGGTCTGTCAGTGTTGATGCATGGACGCGCCAATGTGGTGAGCGCGCGGGCGGAGTCAATAGCACAGCATTGACAGAAAATCACCCTGATCGCTGCTCTGCACCAAACAAACAACATCGTGAGCACTTTTCGCCACGCCACCGTCCGTGTCACAAGACCGGCGTTGAGGAAAAGCCATGACTGCCACGCCCCCAATCTTTCTGGATGTAGATGGATCGCGCATCGCGGTGCGCCATACTGCTGGCTCTGCGCCAGGCATCGTCTGGCTCGGCGGCTACAAGTCGGACATGCTGGGCACGAAAGCTCAGACGCTGTCGGACTGGGCGGCAAGCGAGGGCCGAGCCTTCCTGCGCCACGATTATTCCGGCCATGGCGAATCCGGCGGCGCCTTCGCCGACGGCACGATTTCGACATGGCTTGCACAAAGCCTTGCCGTGTTCCGGCATTTCACCCGGGGCAGCCAGATCCTGGTCGGCTCCTCGATGGGCGCCTGGATCGCGCTGCGCATGGTGCAGGAATTGCGCAAGGCAGGCGATAGCAACGTCGCCGGCCTGGTGCTGCTGGCGCCGGCCCCGGATTTCACCGCCGAACTGGTCGAACCGGTGCTGACCAAGGCGCAGAAGCGCGATCTCGCCAAAAAAGGGTTCTTCGAAGAGCCGTCGGACTATTCCACGGAACCCTACATCTACACCCGCGCGCTGATCGAGGACGGGCGCGACAACCTGACAATGACAGGCCCGATCGACACCCATTGCCCGGTGCACATCCTGCAGGGCCTGGCCGATGCAGATGTGCCGGCAAGCCATGCGCTGAAGCTGGTCAGCCTGCTGCCCGCCGACGACGTGACACTGTCACTGATCCCCGACGGCGACCATCGCCTGTCGCGACCGCAGGATCTCGACATGCTGGTTAGGGCTGTCGATGCGATGGCGCAGAGGGGAAACTGATGCGCCTTTCCATCCCGATATCCGCCTTCGTCGCGGCGATCGTCGGCTTCGGCGGCACGCTGGCCATCGTCATCGCCGCCGCCACCGCAGTCGGTGCGACGCAGATCGAGACGGCAAGCTGGGTGACGACGATCTGCCTGGCCATGGCGATCGAGAGCCTGTGGCTGTCATGGCGCACGAAAATGCCTGTCATCACCGCCTGGTCGACGCCGGGCCTGGCGCTGATCGCGGCATCGAGCGGCTTTTCGATGAGCGAGGCCGTCGCCGCCTTCATCGTCACCGGCGTCCTTCTGATCGCCACAGGGCTGTTTCGGCCCCTGACCAAGCTGATCTCGAGGATACCGCCCTCCGTTGCCTCGGGCATGCTGGCCGGCATCGTCGTCACCTTCGCGCTCAATGCGGTGAAAACCATTCCAATCGACCCGTGGCTGATCCTGCCGCTGATCGCTGCCTTCTTCGTTATCAGGCTGTTCAACCCGGCGCTGTCGGTGCTGGCGGTTCTGATCGGCGGTGGCCTCGCCGCTTTCCTCACCGGCCGTGTCGGTGGCCTGCCGACACCGGAACTGTCGACGCTGACGCTGATTGCGCCTGACTTCACCACCAAGGCGGTGATCGGCCTGGCACTGCCGCTCTACCTCGTCACCATGGCGTCGCAAAACCTGTCCGGCCTCGCCGTGCTGCGCGCCGCCGGCTATCACCCGGAGCCCGGCCCGCTGATCGGCGTCACGGGCCTGTTTTCGTTGCTGTCGGCGCCGTTCGGCGGCTCGACGACCAATCTGGCGGCGATCTCGGCGGCGATCTGCACCGGACCGGACGTCCACCCCGATCCCGCCGAGCGCTGGAAGACCGGGCCGTTCTATGCGCTCGCCTATCTCATCTTTGCGATTTTCGGCGCTTCGCTGGTGGCGATCTTCGCGGTGCTGCCGCAGAGCCTGATCGTGCTGGTGGCAGGCCTGGCGCTGATGGCGTCGCTCGCCAACGCGCTGTCTATCGCGCTGAAGGAAGAGGCGGATCGCATGGCCGCCACCGTCACCTTTGTCGTCACCGCGTCGGGTCTGACGCTGTTCGGCGTTGGCGCCGCATTCTGGGGCCTGATTGCCGGGCTGGTCGTGCTTTTCCTCGATATGATCAAAAAGCGATAATCATTTCAGATGCTTGTCCGGATTTGGCGGACATTGTCTTGAATCGCCGTTTTTCTCTTCCCATTTCGATTCCACGCAGCCCGGATTTGGCTGTCTCCAACCGAAGGAATGGGAGAAAATGAACGCATCCGCATTGATCCGTCCGGCCTGGACGCCGGCAACCATCGCGTTGATGGTTGTAGGTTTCATGGTGTTCTGGCCACTCGGCTTCGCCATGCTCGCCTACATCATCTGGGGCGACCGCCTCGATGGCTTCAAGCGTGACGTCAACCGCGCGACCGACGGCATCTTCGCCGGCTGCCGCCGCGGTTCCGACAAGGCCGCGCGCTGGGGCAATGGCTCCGCCCGCACCGGCAACGTCGCTTTCGACGACTGGCGCGAAAAGGAACTTGAGCGGCTGAACGAAGAGCGCCGCAAGCTCGACGAGATGCTGACCCAGTTCGACGAGTATGCCCGCGAATTGCGCCGCGCCAAGGACCAGGACGAGTTCGACCGGTTCATGGCCAACCGCAACAAGTCGACGGCTCCGACGAAGACCGATCCAAGCACCGGAACGACGACCACCAAGCGTGGCAAGGGCTCGAACCTGCTTGACGACTGAGGCCAAGCGACTGGCCACATCGTGAAAAAACGGCGTCGCGCGAGCGGCGCCGTTTCTTTTTTGTTCTAGTCGTTTTTCTCGAATCGCGTATCGTCCCGCCATGACTCTCGGCTTCTTTCGCAATCTGACAAAGCCCAAGCCCACGCCTGTCGTGGAGCGCGAATATTGCGTCGCCG
>NZ_RZPQ01000740.1:0-2921 GCF_003999135.1 Mesorhizobium sp. M7A.F.Ca.CA.004.06.1.1
GGCAAAGGGATCACGCATCTTGCCAGCCGCATGCGCGCCATGGGCTTTTCGAATCTGGTTTCAAAGGTTTACGCCGACACCCGCCACGAAAGCCTGAACGAGGTGAATCGCGACATCATCATGGATGATTTCGCCATTTGGGCCGACGAAGTCCTCAAAGCGTGACGGATTGGCCCATTGCAAGAGCCGTGACAGCCGTTGCAGGGCTTGATAGAGGCTCTGGTTTCGCAGCAATCACGGTGATTGCGGCAATCACGGTGATTCATGGCTGAGCCCCCGCTGAAAGGCGTCCGCGTCGTCGAACTCGCCCGCATCCTTGCCGGGCCATGGGCCGGGCAGTTGCTCGCCGATCTCGGCGCCGATGTCATCAAGGTCGAGAGCCCCGATGGCGGCGACGACACCCGCAAATGGGGCCCGCCCTTCGTCATGGGCAAGGACGGCGAGAACCTGTCGGCCGCCTATTACCATTCCTGCAATCGCGGCAAGCGCTCCATCGCCATCGATTTCTCGACGCCGGAAGGCGCGGAGACCGTGCGCCGGCTGGTCGCCACCTCGGACGTGCTGATCGAGAACTTCAAGCTCGGCGGCTTGAAGAAATACGGCCTCGACTATGACAGCCTGCGCCAGATCAACCCGCGCCTCGTCTATTGCTCGATCACCGGCTTCGGTCAGGACGGACCCTATGCGCCGCGCGCCGGCTACGACTTCATCATCCAGGCCATGGCCGGCATGATGTCGATCACCGGCGAGGTCGGCCGCGAGCCGCAAAAAGCGGGCGTCGCCATCTCCGACATCTTCACCGGCCTTTATTCGGTCATCGCCATCCAGGCAGCATTGCGCCATGCCGAGCAGACCGGCGAAGGCCAGCACGTCGACATGGCGCTTTTCGACACCCAGATCTCGGCGCTCGGCAACCAGAATTTGAACTATCTCGTCTCCGGCCAATCGCCGGTGCAGATGGGCAATGCGCATATGAACATCGCCCCGTATGAGGTGGTGCCGGTCCGGGACGGGCACATCATCCTGGCGGTCGGCAATGACGGCCAGTTCGCCAAATTCTGCGCCGCTGTCGGACTGGACGACCTGCCTGCCAATCCCGACTTCGCCACCAATCCCGCCCGGGTCGCCAACCGGGTCAAGTTGCGCGAGCGCATGATCGAGGCGCTGAAGATTTTTGACCGCGATCCGCTGCTGGCCAAGCTGGAAGCGGCCGGCGTGCCGGCGAGCCCGATCAACACGATCGGCCAGATGTTTGCCGATCCGCAGACGATCGCGCGCGGCATGCGGCTCGATCTCGACGACGGCCATGGCAATCTTCTGCCTTCGGTGCGTGCGCCGATGGTGATGTCCGGCACGCCGCTGGTCTATGAGCGCCCCTCGCCACGCCTGGGCGAGCACACGCAAGAAATCCTTGCCGAACTGGAGAAGTCTGGACAATGAAGACCGGCGGACAACTCATCGTCGACGCGCTCGAAGCCAACGGCACCGACCGCATCTATTGCGTGCCGGGTGAATCCTATCTGGCAGTGCTCGACGCGCTGCACGACTCTGCGATCCGCACCATCGTCTGCCGCCAGGAAGGCGGTGCCGCCATGATGGCCGATTGCCATGGCCGCCTGACCGGCAAGCCCGGCATCTGCTTCGTCACCCGCGGCCCCGGCGCCACCAACGCCTCGGCCGGCATCCACATCGCCATGCAGGATTCGATACCCGTCATCCTGTTCATCGGCCAGGTCGCCAGCCACGCCAAGGAGCGCGAAGCGTTCCAGGAGGTGGACTATAAGAGGTTCTTCGGCGACATCGCCAAATGGGTGGTCGAGATCGACGACGCCTCGCGCATCCCCGAATTCGTCACCCGCGCTTTCGCGGTGGCGACATCGGGCCGTCCCGGCCCGGTGGTGATCTCGCTGCCCGAAGACATGCTGACCAGTATCGTCGAAGCGGCCATCGCCTTGCCGCACACGCCGGTTGAGACACGGCCGGGCGAAGCGGAGCTCGATGCGCTGGAAAAGCTGCTGGCCAAGGCCAAGCGGCCGTTCGTCATCCTCGGCGGCACGCGCTGGGACGCCGAGGCGGTTGCACAAATGCGCACGATCGCCGAGGCTTGGTCGCTGCCGGTCGGCTGCTCCTTCCGCCGCCAGATGCTGTTCGATCATCTGCATCCGAACTATGCCGGCGATGTCGGCATCGGCATCAACCCGAAGCTGGCCACAGCGATCAAGCAGGCCGATCTCGTGCTGCTGATCGGCGGCCGCATGGGCGAAATGCCCTCGTCCGACTACACGCTGCTGAAAAGCCCCTATCCCGACCAGACGCTGGTGCATGTCCATGCCGACGCCGGCGAGCTCGGCCGCGTCTACCGCCCGACACTGGCGATCAACGCCTCGCCGTCCGCCTTCATCGAAGCTTTCGCCAAGCGCAAACCGGCCTCGGAGCCGACTTGGGCAGCCGAGACGCCAAAGCTGCATGCCGCCTATCTGGACTGGTCGACGCCACCGGAAGGCGGCCCCGGCTCGGTCCAGATGGGCCCGATCATGAACTACCTCGAAAAGATGTTGCCCGACGACGCCATCCTCACCAACGGCGCCGGCAACTACGCCACCTGGGTGCATCGTTTCCACCGCTTCCGCCGCTTCGCCACTCAAGGTGCGCCGACGTCAGGCTCGATGGGCTATGGCACGCCTGCGGCCGTCGCCGCCAAGGAGCTGTTCCCGGAGCGCACCGTGGTCGCTTTCGCCGGCGACGGCTGCTTCCTGATGAACGGGCAGGAATTCGCCACCGCCGTGCAGTATGACCTGCCTATCATTGTGGTCGTCGTCAACAACGGCATCTACGGCACCATCCGCATGCACCAGGAGCGCGAATATCCCGGCCGCGTCGTCGCCACCGATCTCAAGAACCCCGATTTCGCGGCCTTGGCC
>NZ_RZPQ01000741.1:0-2918 GCF_003999135.1 Mesorhizobium sp. M7A.F.Ca.CA.004.06.1.1
TGCGCTGGAACCCCTTCGGAAGCAGTTCGTTCCTTGGGTGGGCGGCTTTGAGGAGTTGGTTGGGTGGGGGAGCGCGTCCCGCAACAGGTTTTTTGCGATGCCTGCAAGGAAGACAAAAACCGATGAAGGCGAGAACCGGCAGCAACTCCTGCAGATGATGACCACGGAGCATTTGGTGCTCGGGACCGCCAGAGCGGCGACGATTCAGGAGGCGAATCAGCGCGCAAATTTGTTCCTGACTTCGGTATCCAGCGCCACGATCGCCCTTGCCTTCGTCGCCCAGGTGACAAGGATGGGGCTTCCTTTCATGCTGTTCAGCCTGATCCTGTTGCCATGCCTCTACTTCATCGGGCTGGTGACATTCGTCAGGGCTGTGCAGGTGGCCATCGAAGACATGGTCCACGCCCGTGGCATGGCGCGCATCAGGCACTACTACACCGAGCTTACTCCCTCGATGGCGCGCTACCTGGTTCACTCCACTCATGACAACCAAACGGCTCTGCTGGCCGATGTCGGCCTCAAGCCAAGGCCCTGGCAAGCGTTCGCCGGAACCGCAGGGATGGTGAATGTCGTCAACGGTGCCATCGCCGGTGTCTTTGCCGGGGTGATGCTCAAGGTTGTCATTGGCTCGACAGTCAGTCTCGCCGTGACTGTCGGCATTCTAGCCTTTGCGGTGAGCAATTGGTGCCTCTGGCAACATCACACGCGCAGTTGGGCAAGCGCGGAACACAAGCTGAAGGTGTTGTTTCCGAACGTGCCGGACAGCGACGGCGACGCGCGGATCGGATAACCCGTTCGAGAGGGACGGCAGAAGCACCAACTCGCTAGGCGGAAACCTCAAGCACGATCTTGCCACGCACATGCTCATTTTCCAGCCGTTCTTCCGCTTTGGCGACCTCTCCAAGAGGGTACGTGGCTTGCACGAAGGGGGTGACCTTGCCGGCCTCGATGAGGCGGCCGATCTCGGCAAGATGCGCCGCATTCGGTTCGGCCAGATAGGAGACGCCACGCGCCCGGCGCAAATTTGCCTTTTCCTGCGACGGTTCGGAAAGAGTGGAAACGAGTGTTCCGCCTGGCTTGAGCACATCCCAGGAGCGGTCCTGCGTGTCGCCCGCGACAAGGTCGAACACCAGGTCGACCGCATCGACGACCTCTTCGAAACCCTGGTTCTTGTAGTCGACCGTCTGATCGGCGCCGAGCTCACGGACGAAAACCACGTCCTCGGCGGAAACGGTTGTCGCGACGAACGCGCCCGCGGCCTTGGCGAACTGGATCGCCAGATGACCGACGCCGCCGGCGCCGCCATGGATGAGAACCCGTTGCCCGGATTTGAGGCCGCCATGGTCGAACAGGCCCTGCCATGCAGTGATGCCGGCAAGCGGCACCGCCGCGGCTTCGACATGGCTTAGACGATCCGGTTTCGCAGCCGCCTCCGTCGCCTTGACCACGACAAATTCGGCATTGCCGCCCCGGTCATGACCAAGCATCGCAAATAATGGGTCGCCCTTCTTCAACGTATGCGCCCGCGTGCCGCATATTTCCACCGTGCCGGACACGTCGCGCCCGAGCGTGACCGGCAGGGTTTCGCTCGTCGAACCTTCGCGGATCTTGTAGTCGATCGGATTGACGCTCGCGGCGCGAACCCTGAGCACAACCTCGTCGTCAAGCGGTTGAGGCAAGGGGACTTGATCGATCGAAACAACCTCAGGTCCGCCAAAAGCATGGATGCGGGCTGCTTTCATGTCGGCATATCTCCTGTTGTTTGGCTGTCGGCGACGGTGTCTGCTGGGCTGTCGTCAGCGGCTGTGCAGCCCAGATTGCGAAGGCAGGCACACCGGTTTCCCAGCGGGCCACCGCCGCTGCAAGGTCGCCACTCCTGCTAGGCCGTAGACAGCGTCGGCGGGTTTTGATTCACATGGCGGCAAGGCTACAACCAGACTTGCTGGCTTTCTAACTGGGTAGCAGGCCGTTGGTTCCAACCACCGCAATCGGCTGAACGTGGTGCCGGAAATTCTCTCCTCGGCCAGAGCATTCAACCAGTCTGATCCATCCGGCCCTTATGCACACAGCTGTTTTGAGTAGCGACGCCGAGGAGAGAGGCGGGGGCCGAAGCTGCTGGCGCGCTGACCTTGGAGATCGGATTGAATCATTGCTGGTGGGTCGCAGGGCCGCCGATCAATGCGGTTCGCACGACGAACATAAAGCAGCACGGTCTTAATCAACGCGGCGGCGCTATGCGGACTTCAAGACGCTTCGCAGATCGGCAGCGGCTGTGGCGGCGGTGCCGGATGATCCTTCCTGTATTGGGCGATGATCGGCTCAAGGGTCTTTCTCGGCCAGAATTTCGGTGTGCCGATTTCCTTCAGGCAGGACGCGTTCCAGTAGGCGCCCGGCTGTGAACGGTCGGCTGCGACCGCGGTGATGTCGCGCGATTCCGGGTAGATGTAGAGCGTCGTCGGATTGTCCTTGACCATCGGGATGATCCGCTTGGCATCCGCCGGCGACCAGCTGGTGCAGCCATTGCTGCGACCGCCGGCATAGTCCACCAGCTTGCCGAACGGCACGAAGCCGTCATGGTCGGCGTGCGAGCTGTTCGGGTTTTTGCGCAGGCACATGCCATGCAGCACCTGGGCAGCGTGACCGCCGATCGCCCGCTGCCTGGCGTTCGCGGCTTCGCCTTCGCCGTCGAACTGGATGAAGGTGCGCTGGAAAACCGCGTCCTGCTTCGCGCCGGTGCGGTAATAGCCCTTGAACGAGGTTTTGGCCTCGCTGGTCATATAGGCGCCGCCGGCCGTCAACGATGAATCCATCGCATTGCCGAAGTTCTTCGCGCACCGTTTGCCGTTTGAAAAATCGACGACGCCTTTCAAATTCCGCCCGCTGCCGTGGCCTGACGAAATCGCGCTAAACGACTGGCT
>NZ_RZPQ01000742.1:0-2916 GCF_003999135.1 Mesorhizobium sp. M7A.F.Ca.CA.004.06.1.1
ATCCGGCACTGCTCGATGGCTTGGGCGATGCCGATCTGGCCTTCGTCATCGATCCGGTCGACGGCACTTTCAACTTCGCCTCCGGCGTGCCTTTGTTCGGCGTCATGCTGGCGGTCGTGGTCCAGGGCGAGACGGTTGCCGGCATCATCCACGATCCCGTCGGCAAGGACTGGCTGATTGGCGCCAGGGGCGCCGGCAGCCATATCCGGCATGCGCATGGCAGCCTGGAGAAGGTGCATGTCGCGGCACCCGCGCCGATCTCGGAAATGACCGGCTCGGTCTCCTGGCAATATATGCCCGAACCGGAGCGGTCGCGGCTGGCGCGCAACCAGACGAAGATCCTGTCGCAATTCGCCTATCGCTGCGCCGCGCACGAATACCGCCTGCTGGCGAGCGGCCATGCCCACTTCGTGGTCTACAACAAGCTGATGCCGTGGGATCATCTGGCCGGCGTGCTGATCCATGCCGAGGCCGGCGGCCATGCCGCGCGCTTCGACGGCAGCACCTATCTGCCCTCGCATCTCGGCGGCGGCCTGCTTGTCGCGCCAGACCAGGAAAGCTGGCACGAATTGCGTCGCGAGCTTTGGGCGCAATAGGAACGATTCCTGCGTTAGCCGAAGGAGCGGTGCAATTTCACGCAAATCCGGAGGCTCTCGAATGAAACCCCGGTTCGCATTTGTCGCCGCGGCTCTTGCCGCCGCTCTGTCTACCAGTTCCCAGGAAGCAAGATCGCAGGAGCGCAGTTGTCGCAGTTCCGATCCTGTCGATACGATAAGGGAGATGTCGGACGCTATCTATGCCTGCTGGAAACCGCCACCCGGAACCGCGGGCATGTCCCTGACCCTGCGGTTCTCGCTTCGCCGCAACGGCACACTGATCGGCAAGCCTCGCGCCACATATGCCGATCTGGGAACCGATGCCCAGCGCAGCCGTGCCTTCGTGGCATCCATTCTCAGGGCACTCGATGATGCTCTGCCATTGCCCTTTTCGGACAGCATGGGTGAAGCAATCGCGGGGCGTATGCTCGCCCCTCGGTTCACGGCAGCCCTTGAGGGTGCATCCTAATGCAAGTCGGTGATGTGCCCTGAAACGGGCGCGTTCTGCGGCTGGAACATCTTGCCGCGCTCGGCGATGAAGATCATCAGCAGCGCCGCGATCGACACGCTGCAGAAGCCGGCGGCCAGCGGCGTCACCGTGCCATTGAAGGCCTGGCCGATCAGCGTGCCGAGAATGCCGCCGAGAAACGTCTGCATGAAACCGAGGATCGACGACGCCGTGCCGGCCAGTTGCCCGAGCGGCTCCATGGCCAGCGCGTTGAAGTTCGCGCCCAGCGCACCGAACGGAAGCATGGCGCAGGCAAAGAAGGTGATGAACAGCCAGAGCGGCATCTTCATTTCCAGCGAAACGATCAGCCAGGCAAGGCTGATGACCAGGAACAGCAGCAGCGCGCTCTGCGACAGGCGGCGCATGCCGATGCGGCCGACAAGGCGCGAATTCAGAAAGTTGGAGAAGGCGAGCACGCCCGCGACGCCTGCGAAGATGACCGGGAACATCTCGCCGACATGGAAGATGTCGACATAGATCTGCTGCGCCGAAGCGATGAAGCCGAACATGGCGCCGAAGATGAAGGTGCTGGCGAAGGCATAGCAGATCGCAATGCGGTTGGTGAGCACGATGCGAAACCCGCCGACAATGGAGTTGAGTGTCAACGGCCGGCGATGTTCGGGATGCAGCGTTTCAGGAAGGCGCAGCAGCGACCAGGCCGAGACGAGGAGCGCACCGACGGCCATGGTGACGAAGATCCAATGCCAGGTCGCAAACAGCATGATGAACTGGCCGATGCCGGGAGCAATGACCGGTATCGCCATGAACACCATGAAGATCAGCGACATCACCTCGGCCATGCGCCGGCCGTCGAACGTATCGCGCACGATCGATACGGCGATGACGCGGGTGGCGGCCGCACCAATGCCTTGCACGGCCCGGCACAGCAGAAGTGTCTCAAAGCTTGGCGCAATGGCGGCAGCCGCGGCCGCGGCGACATAGATCACCAGCCCGGCGACCAGTGGTGCGCGACGCCCGAAGCGATCCGAGATCGGCCCGAAGAACAACTGTCCGCCGCCGAAGCCCAGAATGTAGGCCGTTATGACGTACTGCCGGTGGTTTTCATTTTCGACGCCGAGCGTGGCGCCGATCTGCTGCAGCGCCGGCAGCATGATGTCGATGGCCAGCGAGTTCAGCGCCATCAGCGCCGCGCACAGGGCGATGAACTCCCAGCGCGGAATGGGCAGTTTGCTTGCCGATTGCGGCGCTGGTTTTGGCTGGTCCACGGCAAGTCCGATCTTTCAAACGAAAATGCGCCGGCGGGCCGGCGCATTGGCTCGTCCTGGTCCTGGGTTCAGGACATGAAAATTGCCGAGGTGGGGCTGCCCCGGGTGCCTGGTGCTCGATGCCCAAAATCAACGTCGATTTTCGGGCATGCACAAAACAGAAATCAGGCGGCGCCTTTGACGCTGACGCCCTTCTCGACGAGGAATGTCTGCAACTCACCGGCCTGGAACATCTCGCGGATGATATCGCAGCCGCCGACGAATTCGCCCTTGACGTAGAGCTGCGGGATCGTCGGCCAGTTGGAGTATTCCTTGATGCCCTGGCGCAGTTCGGCCGAGTCCAGGACGTTCACGCCTTTGTAGTCGGCGCCGATATAGTCGAGGATCTGGACAACCTGGCCGGAAAATCCGCATTGCGGGAAACCGGGCGTGCCCTTCATGAAAAGGACGACGTCGTTGCCCTTCACTTCATTGTCGATGTAGTCGTTGATACCGCTCATGGAATATCCTTTCCCGCCTGTGGGAGTCAGGCTCGAAACATATCCCTTCAAATAAACCCAGCGATTGCTCGAAACAAGACGTTAGC
>NZ_RZPQ01000743.1:0-2908 GCF_003999135.1 Mesorhizobium sp. M7A.F.Ca.CA.004.06.1.1
CTGCCGGGCCGCACCGACGAACTGGTGGTGGCGCGGCGCCGCGACCGACCGCATGGGCCGATCGCCAACCGGCTGTGGGATCATATCCAGCAGGAAGCGCCGACATTGCGCCGTGCATTGGAGCCGACGGGGCCCGCCGGACAGACACCCACCAACCAGTCGCGAAAGGCGCAAGTGGCAACGCCAGGACCTCTCGGGTCCCGTCCAGCGATCACTTCTTGACATACGCTCCAGGCTGGCGGCCGCTCTTCGGAGCCTTGGCGTCCTTTGAACGCTCCGCGATAGCGGGGCCGGCGCCGGACGTCTTTTCGGTTGCGGCGCTCGGCGTGACTTGCCTTGGCGGGTTTTGTCCCTCCGACTGGCGGGTTCGGTCTTCTACTTCATCCTTCCTGCGGGTGAGCCCCATTCCGCCGGCGGGCTTCTTGTTGGCGGCCGCATCCTGGGAGAATTCATCGGAAGCGTCGGCATCGATCTTTGCCGGATATTTCGTCGCACCGGTTTCATAGCGGGTTTCGTTCTCAGTCATGACATCTCTCCAGTTGCATGACGGATAAACATCTCAGCGGTATCCGAGTTCCAACTCCTGGACTTCGATTCCGGACGGATCTGGGTTCCGGGAGCGCCCGGTCGGCCACCCAAGCGACGAGATGAGCAGCACCCTACTGCAGCAGGCCCTTGACGATGCCGCTCGCCTTGCCGAAATCCATCTGGCCGGCATATTTCTGCTTCAGTGCGGCAATCACCTTGCCCATGTCCTTCTGGCTGGCCGCACCGGTCGCGGCGATCGCCTCGCGCGCCGCAGCCGTCACCGCCGCATCGTCCAACTGCGTCGGCAGGAAGGTGCGGATGATCTCCATCTCGCCGCGCTCCTGCGCGGCGAGATCGGGCCGCTTGCCGTCGTCGAAGGCTTTGGCCGATTCCTCGCGCTGCTTCACCATCTTGGCCAGGATCTGCAGGATCTCCTCGTCGCTGGCCGGCTCCTTGCCCGAACCGCGATTGGCGATGTCGCGGTCGTGAATAGCCGCCTGGATCAGCCGCAATGTCGGCAGCCGGTGCTTGTCCTGCGCCTTCATCGCGCTCTTCAGGGATTCGGCGATTTTTCCGCGCATGGTGCATTCTCCTTCGATCGGCGCGGACAATAGCGCCGGGGGCGAGCCAAGGCAAACCCTGATATGCCGGGGCAAGCCACTGATTTTGCTAGGCGAAATAAAACATGGCGGCATTTCGCATGATCATTGACCGCCCTGCCCCCTTCCCCTATGTACTGGGCCTTGCATGAACGGAAATTTGACTGCGTGGGAGCCGCGAAATCGCCGCTTCGCGCCGTTTGCCGCGCAGATGGCCCGCCGGGCCGGTTGCAGCGCGCGGCCTGATAGGAGTGCCGCATGGCCGAGATGACCGCCGCCTCGACGCCCGCCTGGGCCACTGAAAAGCCGACCGCCCTTCTGGTGCTGGCCGACGGCACCGTCATCGAAGGTCGCGGTCTCGGCGCCACCGGCTCCGCCGTCGCCGAAGTCTGCTTCAACACGGCGCTGACCGGCTACCAGGAAATCCTCACAGACCCTTCCTATGCCGGCCAGATCGTCACCTTCACCTTCCCGCATATCGGCAACATCGGCACCAATGACGAGGACATCGAGGACCTCAATCCCGCCGCCCGCGCCGGTGCCGTCGGCGCCGTGTTCAAGGCCGATGTCACCAATCCTTCCAACTATCGCGCCGGCGCCGGTCTCGACCAATGGCTGAAGAAGCGCGGCATCGTCGCCCTGTCGGGCATCGACACGCGCGCTCTGACCGCACTGATCCGCGAAAAGGGCATGCCCAACGCCGTCATCGCGCACGCGCCCGACGGCGTGTTCGATCTCGACGATCTGAAGCGGCGCGCCGCCGCATGGTCGGGCCTGATCGGGCTCGACCTCGCCAAGGATGTCACCTCGGGCCAGTCCTCGGTCTGGCGCGAGACGCCCTGGGTGTGGAACGAAGGCTTTGGCGAACAGACCGAACCGACAATGCATGTCGTCGCCATCGATTATGGCGTCAAACGTAACATATTGCGCCTGCTCGCCGGCCTCGGCGCCAAGGTCACGGTGGTGCCGGCCAAGACCGGCGCCGAAGAAATCCTTGCCATGCAGCCGGACGGCATTTTTCTCTCCAATGGCCCCGGCGACCCGGAAGCCACCGGTGATTATGCCGTGCCGGTCATCCGGGATCTGTTGAAGACCGACATCCCCGTGTTCGGCATCTGCCTCGGCCACCAGATGCTGGCACTGGCGCTGGGCGGCAAGACCGCCAAGATGCACCAGGGCCATCACGGCGCCAACCATCCGGTCAAGGACCACACCACCGGCAAGGTCGAGATCGTCTCGATGAACCACGGCTTTGCCGTCGATGCCGACTCGCTGCCATCAGGCGTCGAGGAAACCCACGTCTCACTGTTCGATGGTTCGAACTGCGGCATCACGCTGACTGGCCGGCCGGTGTTCTCGGTCCAGCATCACCCGGAGGCTTCGCCCGGCCCGCAGGATTCGCACTATCTGTTCCGTCGCTTCGTCAATCTAATCCGCGAGAAGCGCGGCGAGGAATTGCTGGCCGAACGGGCTTAGCGCGATCCGCTTGCGCCGCCCCTCATCTGCCTGCCGGCATCTTCTCCCCGTATAGTGACGGGGAGAAGGAAGCTGGCCGCACTCTTGGCGTTCTTCTCGCAACATTGATAATTGGTGAAACCATCGGACAACAGCATCTTTCTCCCCGTCACTATACGGGGAGAAATGCCCGGCAGGGCAATGAGCGACTATCTGTGGTGTCAAGTTGCATTGGCGAACTCCATGCGCGCATCGCGTGCTTTTGCATTGAGAATGACGAGGAGTTTTCGCGCCAGCGCCATGCGGATGACCATTTTGGTTTTGCC
>NZ_RZPQ01000744.1:0-2889 GCF_003999135.1 Mesorhizobium sp. M7A.F.Ca.CA.004.06.1.1
GACAGTCACGGTGGGGCGAAATGGTCATCCCCATGGTCGTCACTTGATGCGAGGCCTTTCAATGCATGGTTTTGTGACGCCGGCTTTTCGCTTTGACAGCGCTGCAAACTGTGGTTAAGGGGACCACTCTTTTATTGACGAGGCTTGCCGTGGCAAAAACCGAACTTGGCACAAAACGTATCGACCCGGAGACGGGCCGAAAATTCTACGACCTGAACAAGGACCCGATCGTCTCGCCCTACACCGGCAAGACCTATCCGCGTTCCTATTTCGAGGAAGGCAAGATTGCCGCTCTCGAGGAGGAAGAGGAAGTGGCCGAGAAGGAAGTGGACGCCGAGGAAGAAGAAGGCGTTGAGGTCGTCTCGCTCGAAGAGGCTGATGAGGACGTCAAGGGCGACGACCTGCCGGATCTTGGCGACGATGAGGACGACGTCGATCTCGGCGACGACGAAGATGACACTTTCCTTGCCGACGAAGAGGAAGAAGACGACGACGTCGCCGACATGATCGGCGTCGGAGACGACGACGACGAGGTCTGATCGGCCTTGAAAGCGGGCGTTTGCGGGCTTTCGTGGCCTGTGAAGAAAAAGCGGCTATCGAAGGCTTGATATCTGAGAAGGGCGGGGTTAGAAGCCGCCTGCACTAACGGCGTGGTCTCCAACCCGCGCCGGATCTCTTCGCCGGAAACGGCGCCGGTTGACTGCCGGAAGTGGGGCCATAGCTCAGTTGGGAGAGCGCTTGAATGGCATTCAAGAGGTCGTCGGTTCGATCCCGATTGGCTCCACCAAACAGTTCCTCTGCAATTCGCAGCCGATGAATGTGCCGCACTGCGGCCGTTGCGCTTGGTGGCCAGTTCAGGCAACGCCGCTGAAAGCGCCTCCATCAACGGAACGAACGAGCCATTTCTTGAGAGCGATGGCTCGCCGGACAAAGTCCTCACTGTTCATGGAGCGCTTAGAGACTGAAAGGCAGCCCGATCACCACTCGGCGAAGGAGCCGTCCTTGTGGCGCCAGACCGGATTGCGCCAGCGATGGCCTTCCTTGGCGCGTTCCTTGACATAGTCCTCGTCGATCTCGACACCCAGTCCCGGTCCGTCGGGAATGGCGACATAACCATCCTCGTAGCGGAAGACATCCTTGTTGGCGGCATAGTCGAGCAGGTCGTTGGCGGCATTGTAGTGGATGCCGAGGCTCTGCTCCTGGATGAAGCAGTTGTAGCTGACCGCGTCGAGCTGCAGGCACGCAGCAAGCGCGATCGGCCCGAGCGGGCAGTGCGGCGCCACGGCCACATCATAGGCTTCCGCCATCGCCGCGATCTTGCGGCATTCGGTGATGCCGCCGGCATGCGACAGGTCTGGCTGGATGATATCGACGACACCTTCCTCGAACACCGACTTGAAGTCCCAGCGGCTGTAGAGCCGCTCACCGAGCGCAATCGGCGTCGAGCCAAGCGCGGCGATCTCCTTCAGCGCCTCGCGGTTTTCGCTGAGCACCGGCTCCTCGATGAACATCAGCCTGTAGGGCTCCAGCTCCTTGACCAGGGCGCGCGCCATCGGCCGGTGCACGCGGCCGTGAAAATCGACGGCGATGCCGATGTTGGGCCCCACGGCCTCGCGCACCATGGCGACGCGTTCGACAGCGGCATCGATCTTGTCGTGGCTGTCGACGATCTGCAACTCCTCGGTACCGTTCATCTTCAACGCCAGGAAACCGCGCGCAACCATTTCCCGGGCACCCGCCGCGACTTCCGCCGGCCGGTCCCCGCCGATCCAGGAATAGACCTTGATCGTGTCGCGCAGCTTGCCGCCGAGCAATTCATGCACAGGCACGCCGAGCGCCTTGCCCTTGATATCCCACAGTGCCTGGTCGATGCCCGCAATGGCGCTCATCAGGATCGGCCCGCCACGGTAGAAGCCGCCGCGGTGCATCACCGTCCAGTGGTCCTCGATCAGGCGGGGATCCTTGCCGATGAGGTAATCGCCAAGCTCCTTGACCGCTGCCTCGACGGTCAGTGCCCGGCCCTCGACGACCGGCTCGCCCCAGCCGGTGACGCCGGCATCGGTCTCGATTTTCAGGAACAGCCAGCGCGGCGGAACGATGTAGGTGGTGAGCGAGATGATTTTCATGCGCAGTCTCAGTTGCTCTTGAGTTTCTTGGCGCTGCCGAGGTCGCGCGCCGCGAGGTCGAGGATCTTGTTTGCCGCCCCGCGTGCCGCCTCGGCATTGCGCATGCGCAGCGCCTCGACCACCTCGCGGTGCGCCGCCACGGCCTCCATGCGCCGGTCGAGCGAAATCACCGCCGTCGCCTCGAGCGAGAATTTCAGCCCGGTGTCGATGAGATTACCGATCTGGCGAAAGATCGGGTTGTGGCTCGCGGCATAGACGATCTGGTGGAAAGCGATGTCGCTGCGCGAGAAGGCGGCGAGGTCCTCGCCAGCGCCGGCCATGCCTCGCCATGCCGCTTCGAGATCGGCGATTTCCTGCAGCGTCGCGCGGGTGGCGGCGAGTTCTGCGACCAGCGGTTCGATGGCGCGGCGCGTTTCGAGGATGGCGTCGAAGAGCTTGTCGTCCAGCGCGTGCGGCGCGTGCCAGGCGAGCACCTGCGGGTCGATGATGTTCCAGTCGTCCTCGTTGCAGACGATCGTGCCGATGCGTGGCCGCGACAGCACCAGCCCTTTGGCGGCCAGCACCTTCAGGGCTTCGCGGATCACGGTGCGGCTGACGCCATACTCGACGCCGAGCTCGTTTTCGGTCGGCAAGGAGGAGCCGGCCGGATAGCGCCCGGAGAAGATGTCAGAGGCTATCGCCTTGGTCACATCCGGCATCACGCGCGGGCGGCGAGTGGTCGTATCTCCCGGGGCTTTTTTCAGAATCTCGGTCACCTCAGCCC
>NZ_RZPQ01000745.1:0-2883 GCF_003999135.1 Mesorhizobium sp. M7A.F.Ca.CA.004.06.1.1
CATCGCGCATTAGAGGTTTGCCATGCAGCTCTTTCCTTGCCCATTCTGCGGCCCGCGCGACGAAACCGAATTCCACTATGGCGGCGATGCCGGCAATGTCAGGCCGGATGGCATCGACGTGCCGACCGATCGCTGGGCTGGCTACCTCTATCTGCGCGGCAACCCGAAAGGCACGGCGCGCGAGATCTGGGTCCACATGATTTGCGGCGAGTTCTTCGTCATGGAGCGGGACACCGTCACCCACAAGGTGCTGTCTTCGGCCGCTCTCGACGGGGAGCATGCCGCGTGACCGCCTCACGTCTTGCCACCGGCGGCAGCGCCATCGACCGCTCGCGCCCGATCCGCTTCAGCTTCGACGGAACCATCGTGCAGGGCTTTGCCGGCGACACCATCGCCTCGGCGCTGCTGGCGGGTGACGTCGCGGTCGTCGGCCGCAGCTTCAAATACCACCGGCCGCGCGGCATATGGGGCGCCGGCGTCGAGGAGCCCAACGCGCTGGTCGATATCGGCGGCTTGTGGGCGACGCCCAACACGCGCGCCACGACCGAGCCGGCGCGCGACGGACTGGTGGCGAAAAGCGTCAATGCCACGCCCAGCGCACTGGCCGACCGCCACGCCTTCCTGGACCGTTTTGCGCGCTTCATCCCGGCCGCGTTCTACTACAAGACCTTCATGTGGCCGGACTGGCACAGGTTCGAGCCGCGCATCCGCGCCATGGCGGGGCTGGGCACGGTCGATGCCGACTGGACCTCGCCCGGCATGGCCGACCAGATCAACCATCATTGCGATGTGCTGGTTGTAGGCGCGGGACCGGCCGGGCTGGCAGCGGCAAGGCTGGCGTCTGGTGCTGGCCTGACTGTCACATTGATAGACGACCAGCAGAGCCCCGGCGGATCGCTTGGCCATCGTGCCGCGGAGATCGACGGCAAGCCGGCGGCCGTATGGGTCAAGGAGACGATTGCCGAGCTTGTCGCTGGCGGTCACCTCATCCTGCCTTCGACCACCGCCTTCGGCATCTACGACCACAATCTGGTCGGTCTGAATCAGCGCCATTTCGACGGCCGGCCGGATACGCTGTGGCGGGTCAGGCCGCGCCAGATCGTGCTGGCGACCGGCGCCATCGAGCGGCCGCTGCCTTTCGCCAACAACGATCTGCCGGGCATCATGTCGGCGGATGCGGCGTTCGCCTATCTCCGGCGCCACGCTGTGCTGGTCGGCCGCCGCATCGTCGTCGCCACCAACAATGACAGCGCCTATGAGGTGGCGGGGGCGCTTGCCGAGGCCGGCGCCGAAGTCAGGCTTGTCGACATCCGGCGCAACGGCACGCCTGCCGCGCCGGCCAATGCCCGGTTGATCAAAGGGCGTTCTCTCGCATCCGCCAGCGGCAAGCTGCGCGTCGACGGCGTGACGCTCGACGACGGCACGAGGTTCGATGCCGATTGCGTCCTGGTCTCCGGCGGGTGGACGCCGACCATCCATCTCTTCGGCCAGGCCAAGGGCAAGCTCGCCTGGAGCGATGCGCGCGCCGCCTTCCTGCCAAGCGATCCGGTCGACGGCATCGCCGTGATCGGCGCCGCAGCCGGCGCGGTCTCCTTGTCGGAGGTGTTTGCTGGCGCCGGCCCCGCCTTTGCACCCCTCGGCCAGACGAAGGCTCCCCTACCGCGCAGCACCGGACCGGAGGCGACGGGAGGCATTCTCCCGGCATGGCCGATTCCGGGCTCGAAAGGCCGTATCTGGATCGATTACCAGAACGACGTGACGGTGAAGGACGTCGAACTGGCAGCGCGCGAAAACTTCGTCTCGGTCGAACATCTGAAGCGCTACACCACGCTCGGCATGGCAACCGACCAGGGCAAGACCTCCAACCTGCCCGGCCTGGCGCTGATGGCCGGTATCACCGGGCGTACGGTGCCGGAGGTCGGCACCACCACCTATCGTCCGCCATTCACCCCGGTGCCGCTGGCAAGCTTTGCCGGCGCGCGCGGCGGCGAGTTGATGGCGCCGGTGCGCCGGCTGCCGCTCGAAAACGTCCATCGCGCCAATGGCGCTGTCTTCCAGGAATATGGCGGCTGGCTGCGCCCTGCCCATTATGGCGGCAGCGCTGACGCGGAGCGTTCGATCGCGGACGAAGCACGGCGCGCGCGCCAGTCGGTCGCGCTGTTCGACGGTTCGACACTCGGCAAGATCGAGGTGATCGGGCCGCAGGCGGCCGCATTCGTGGATTTTCTGTACTACAACACCATGTCGACGCTGAAGCCGGGCCGCTGCCGCTACGGCTTCATGCTGTCGGAGAACGGCGTGGTCTTTGATGACGGCGTTCTGGTGCGGCTGGGCGAGCATCGCTTTGTCGTCTCGTGCTCGTCCTCGCATGTCGCTGCCGTTCACGCCCGGCTGGAGGAATGGCGACAGGACCGCTTCGGACGCGGCGCGATCTATATTCACAACGCCACATCGGACATGGCAACGTTGACAGTTTCAGGACCGAACGCCCGAAAACTGCTCGAAGCGCTGGATCTCGGTCTCTCGCTCGGCGACGCCGATCTTCCGCATATGGCCATCGGTCATGGCACCTACGCCGGCAACGAAGTCCGCATTGCCCGCGTCAGCTTCACCGGCGACAGGAGCTACGAGATTTCGATCCGGGCCGATCGCGCCGAGCCGTTATGGGCGCATCTGCGCAAGGCGGGCCAGGCGTTCGACGCCGTCGTCATCGGCCTGGAGGCGCTGATGATCCTGCGCGCCGAGAAAGGCTTTATCGTCATTGGCAAGGACACTGACGGCACCACCCTGCCGCACGATCTCGGCGTCGACGGCCCGCGCGTCAAGCGCCAGACCGAGTTCGTCGGCCGCCGCTCGCTGTTCACCGAAGAGGCCTCGCGTGAC
>NZ_RZPQ01000746.1:0-2882 GCF_003999135.1 Mesorhizobium sp. M7A.F.Ca.CA.004.06.1.1
CCACTGGGCTCACCGCGATCAAGGCCGCGATCGACCTGATGAAGCCCGATGGCGGCACAAATGTTCCAGAAGGCATGGCCTGGGGATGGCGCGTGGTTTCGAGCGGCGAGCCCTTCACGCAAGGCCGCCCGGAAACCGAGAGAGGCAATGACAAGGTCGTGATCGTGCTGACCGACGGCGCCAACACCTACTACACGCCTTCTTCGCTCGGCTATTCCGACCCCGCCGATTCGAAGTCGACCTATGCATCCTTCGGCTATCTCAAACCCGGCTACAACGGCACGTCGGTGGGCCGCCTGTTCATGGGCACATCGAGCACCATTGGCCAATTCGATTATTCTAACGGCAATTATACCAACGCGCTCAACGAGCAGATGGCGACGCTTTGCAACAACGCCAAGGCAGCCAACATCATGGTGATGACTGTGGCGCTCGATCTGTCCACGACTAAAATCGCCGACCAGCAGGCGATCGAGGCGCTGAAATCCTGCTCGTCGAACTCGCGCTTCCGCAAGGATCCAACGGACGCGAGCAAGCCGGCAAAACTGTTCTGGAACGCTACCGGCGCCAGTTTGTCGAACGATTTCAAGGAAATCGGCAACGAACTGTCGAACCTGCGCATCGTCGGCTGATCCGTAGGCACCGGCGGCTAGCTGGAACAATAGCTGGCGCCGCCATGCACTTGCGCGCGCTGCCGGGGACAGGCACATCTTGGCCGCCTGCCGGATCGCGCGTCCATTCGCGGCGCGCGGGGGAAGAACAGATGCCCGAAACAGCCAATCATCTCGCCTTCGCGCTGGTCTGCCTCGGCATGGTGCTGACGCCTGGCCCCAACATGATCTATCTGATCTCGCGTTCCCTATCGCAGGGGCCGAAGGCGGGGCTGATCTCGCTTGGCGGCGTGGCACTCGGTTTTGTCTTCTATGTGCTGGCGGCGGCGTTCGGCATCACCGCGCTGCTGCTCGCCGTGCCCTACGCCTATGACGCGCTGCGCTTTGCCGGCGTGCTCTACCTGCTGTGGCTGGCCTGGCAGGCGGTGAAGCCGGGCGGACGCTCGCCGTTCGAAGTGCGCGAATTGCCGAGGGACAGGCCGCGCAAGCTTTTCGCCATGGGCCTGATGACCAATCTGCTCAATCCGAAGGTGGCCGTGCTCTATCTGTCGCTGTTGCCGCAGTTCATCAGCCCCGGCAAAGGCCACGTGCTGTCGCAGCTTCTGGTGCTCGGCGCGACGCAGATCTCGATCAGCCTCAGCGTCAATGCCGTCATCGCGGTGACGGCCGGTTCGATCGCCACCTTTCTCGCCGGACGGCCTTTGTGGCTGGTCATCCAGCGCTGGATGATGGGCACCGTGCTGGCGGCACTTGCGCTGAAGATGGCGACAGAGGCGCAGCGCTGAGGGTGCTGATCTACATCGGCCGCCTTATCTGCTGTGCCCGCTCCGGCTCGACCACCTTGCGGTAGAGATGCCAGGTGGCATGGCCGAGCACCGGCATGACGACGGCGAGCCCGGCAAACAGCGGGATCGAACCGATCACCAGAAGCACGGCGACCAGCAAGCCCCACAGCGCCATCTGCAGCGGGTTGGCCATCACCGCCCTGGCCGAGGTCTCGATGGCTGAGACGGCGCCGACGTCACGGTCGAGCAGCAGCGGGAAGGCAACCACGGTAGTGGCCAGCACGATTACGGCGAAGACAAAGCCCGCGGCATTGCCGGCAAGGATCAGCGTCCAGCCCTTGCTGGTGGTCAGCACGTCGCGGACGAAGCCACCGATCGAGGCCGGCGGCTGGTCGCCGAACAGGCCGGTGTAGATCGACTGCGCCGTGTAGAGCCACAACAGGAACAGCGCCACCAGCATGACGCCGATGACAGCGATCGACGGGACAGCGGACGAGCGCCGCACATCAAACGCGTGCCACCAGGAGGTGTTCATGCCGAGCTCACGCCGGCGGCTGATCTCGTAAAGGCCGAGCGCCGCAAACGGCCCGACCAGCGCGAAACCCGACATCAGGGGATAGATGAGCTGGATGGCATTGGCGCCGGACGTCCACTGCGTCAGGATCAGGCCGACGATGGGATAGATCAGGCACAGGAACACGTAGTGCGATGGTTTTGCCCAGAAATCCTCGAAGCCGAGGCGCAGCGCATCCCAAAGGTCCGACGTGGTGATGCGGCGCACCGTTGGCTGCACATGCATTCCACGTGCGTCCGCCATAACATGAAAGCCGGCCATAACCTTCCTCCCGTGTGTCGGGGCGGTCACCGCCTGGATGGCCGCCAGAGCTGCCACTTCAAGATCGAGAGGCATGATAGCAGAGTTGGCGGCGATTGTCGCCGCGTCAATTGCCTGGGGCGCAACTCCTCGTAGTGTTCAACTCTCCGTATGGCCTCTCATATGGCGTGCCTCGGCAGTCTTTCGTTTTAGCCAATCATTGTTCTGCATTTTAGCATTTACGCATTTTAGCATTTACTTAAATTACTCGTAGGGATCTCTGGCGTATCACCTGAGCTTTACGAGGTTCGGCGAGGAACTATGTTCGCATTGAGAGGCTTCTGGTCTTCGGAGCACGGCAACTTTGCCATGACGACCGCCGTCGCGATGCTGCCGATAATGATTGGTTTGGCCGGCGCCGTTGATCTGATCGGCACGAGCCATGACGCCTCGCAACTGCAGAACTCGCTGGACGCGGCGGGGCTCGCCATCGGCACGAAGTTCTCTCCCGATATGGCGGCCGGCGATGTCCAGGAGCTTGGGCTGCAATTCTTCGCCGCCAATATGAGCGTGGCCGACCAGCAGGAATATTTGGGCAGCGTCTCCGCTTTCGCGGCAACGGCAAGCGGCAGCCCAAGCGCCTACTTTATCTCGCTGTCGTCCAGCATAAGC
>NZ_RZPQ01000747.1:0-2864 GCF_003999135.1 Mesorhizobium sp. M7A.F.Ca.CA.004.06.1.1
CTCACACCACCGCGTCCACCACGCCACCAATCCGCGCTATCTCGACGCCAATTATGCCGGCACGCTGATCATCTGGGACCGCATGTTCGGCACCTTCGTCGGAGAGTTGGAAGAAGACCGGCCGCGCTATGGCATCGTCAGGAACCTCGGCACCTTCAATCCACTGAAAGTGGCGTTCCATGAATGGATCGGCATGTTCAGGGATGCGTTTGTGCCAAGGCTGACGGTGCGCGACCGCATCAACTACTTGATCAAGCCGCCAGGGTGGAGCCATGACGGCTCGCGCGAGACTTCGGAGAGTTTGAAGGCTGCCTATGTCAGGCGAAATCCTGCTGAGGCGGGGAAGCCGGGATTGCCAAGCGTGGGTGGCGAGCCCGCCGAGTAGAACTTCTTATGTCAGGAGGGTCCGTCGTCATCGCTGTCGTACGCCAATTGCGCGATTCGTTCCGTCACTTGCGCGATGGCGTGATCCAGCGGAACAGCGGGACGCGTATCTTCGATCGAAGCCTTTATCTTGGCCCGGATCGCGGCTAGGCGCTCGGCATGCTCCTCTTCCTCGCGCTGGAAGGCCCGGAGCGCCGCGCGGATGACTTCGCTCGCCGAGCCGAAAGAGCCGTCTTCGACTTTTTGGCGGATAAGGCGGGCCATTGCTGGCGTGACTGTGACAGAAAGTTTCTCGGCGAATTCCATGGAACGGCTCCCATTGGACCGCAAGTAGGATTGTATCCTGCTTCATCCGTGCGGCCAACGATGAGGTCCTAGCGCCTGGGTTTCGCCCGGCCGGCTTCCGAACCATCCGGCATGGTGGCGCTAATGCGCCGAGTTGTGCCGAAATGCCGGCCGAATTCACGGCCCCCCAAATCTGTAAAATTGGCTTCGAACTCAACCAGCGCGTCGACGATAGCCGGCGCCTCCGAGCTGGGAGCCTCCTGCGTGAATCGTGCACTGAGGTAGACGCCATGAGGATGTGAGGGATCCAGACGGGTTTGGATCGCCCAGAAGGATGACAGCGAATAGATCGCTTTCATGAAATCCAGAATTAGCCGGTCATTGTAGGGACCTTCGACAGGCTGAACGGCAATGATTCTCTTCAAGCTTCGATCGCGGTTCTCATTGTAATTTTCATTTTCGTACAGCCAACCTTGGCCCCCGTGAGGCTGACCTATTAGCGCCTCGATAGCGGGTATATGAACTTCGCGCAGCTTCCGCAGGTTGGTGCATCTGACATAGATGCTCCAGCAAATTTCGTAGTCGCCGGCGAAAGGTTCGCCACTCGGCGGCAGGTCCGACGGCAGAAGCTGGTGCAGCTCGGAGTGCTTGGCCATGGACTACTCGGCGGCTTGCGCTTGTGCCGGCAGCCCTAGCCATTCTCGGCAATCAGCCTGCGCACGCGACGTGATCGCATGGCGCTTGGCAACGGTCTTGTCCTTGCCGCGCATGCGTTTGCCTTCGGTCTTCGGCGCCTCCACCGGCGGGAACAGGCCGAAATTGACGTTCATCGGCTGGAAGGAGCGCTTTCCCGGTTCGTCATCGGAGACGATGTGGCCGCCGGTGATGTGGTTGAGCAGGGCGCCGAAGGCCGTGGTCAGCGGCGGCAGGGACGGTGAGTGGCCGAGACGCTCGGCTGCGGCGAAGCGGCCGGCAAGCAGACCGATCGCGGCACTTTCGACATAGCCTTCGCACCCGGTGATCTGGCCGGCGAAACGCAGGCCGGGCCGCGACTTCAGTTGCAGCGAAGCGTCGAGCAAGGTCGGCGAGTTGATGTAGGTGTTGCGGTGCAGGCCGCCGAGGCGGGCGAAATCGGCGTTTTCGAGACCCGGAATGGTGCGGAACACCCGCACCTGCTCGGCATGCTTCAACTTGGTCTGGAAACCGACCATGTTGTAGAGCGTGCCCAGCGCATTGTCCTGCCGCAGCTGCACCACGGCATAGGCCTTTACGGTCGGATTGTGCGCGTTGGTCAGCCCCATCGGTTTCATCGGCCCGTAGCGCAGCGTCTCGACGCCGCGCTCGGCCATGATCTCGATCGGCAGGCAGCCGTCGAAATAGGGCGTGCCTTCCCATTGCTTGAATTCGGTTTTCTGGCCGTCGACCAGCGCTTGCACGAAGGCAAGGTACTGGTCCTTGTCCATAGGACAATTGATGTAGTCCTTGCCGGTGCCGCCTGGCCCGACCTTGTCGTAGCGCGACTGGAACCAGCAGGTATCCATGTCGATCGTGTCGAAATGGACGATTGGCGCGATGGCGTCGAAGAAGGCGAGCGCATCGGCGCCGGTCGCTTCCGCGATCGACTGGGCAAGCCCGGGGGCGGTCAATGGGCCCGTGGCGACGATCGCCTGGTCCCAATCCGCCGGCGGCAGACCAGGCACTTCCTCGCGCTGGATGGTGATCAGCGGGTGTGCTTCGAGCTTTTTCGTCACTGCGTCGGCGAACCCGTCGCGATCGACGGCCAGCGCGCCGCCGGCCGGAACCTGGTTGGCGTCGCCGGCGCTCATGATCAACGAGCCGGCCAGCCGCATTTCGGCATGCAACAGGCCGACTGCGTTGTTGTCGGCATCGTCGGAGCGGAAGGAATTGGAACAGACGAGCTCGGCCAGGCTGTCGGTCTTGTGTGCATCGGTGCCGCGAACGGGCCGCATTTCATGCAGGATGACCGGAACGCCGGCCTGCGCTGCCTGCCAGGCGGCTTCGGAACCGGCGAGGCCGCCGCCGATGATATGGATGGGGTTTTTGCTCATGAGCGCCGGAATAATCGCTTGGTGCGGCGATTGCAATTGCCGTGCGCGGTGCGGGGCAAACAGCTGCTGATGGGAGCGCCTCCTGAAAACGACAACAACCGCCGGGGGAGGAGGTCCGGCGGGGGT
>NZ_RZPQ01000748.1:0-2860 GCF_003999135.1 Mesorhizobium sp. M7A.F.Ca.CA.004.06.1.1
GCTGCGCGCCGGTGCGTTGCCCGCGACGCTGACGGTGATCGAAGAACGCACCGGCGCGCAGCAGCACCGCAAGGTCGTTGGCGCTCTGGGCAGTGAAATTGCCGGAAATCTGGCCGGTGCCGCCGAGGATCGGCTCGCGGATCTGCGGCGCCGAAATCACCTGATTGTCGAGGATAATGGCGAACAGCTTGCCGACATTCTGCGCCGTGGCCTGACCGAAGCGCGCCGCTCCTTTCGAATCGAAGCGGAACGACACCACCGGCTCGTTGTTCTGCGAATTGTATGTCGCCTGTGCGTCAACGAGGTTTTCGCCCGAGACGATGACGCGATTTTCGATCAGATACGGAACCGGCGGATCGTCCTGCGAATACAGCACCGATGACCCGGCGGGCGGACGGCCATTGAGCGCGTCCTGCACCGGCATCGACTGGTCGACCATCTGGAAGGTCAGCTTGGCGGTCTGGCCGAGGATTTCTTTCAGTCTCTGCGGGTCCTGAAGACCCGGCACCTGGACAAGGATACGGTCGTCGCCCTGCCGCTGCACGATCGGTTCGGTGGTGCCGAGTTCGTTGACGCGGCGTTCGACCACCTCGATCGACTGCGTCAGCGCGGTCGACGTGCGGTATTTGATGCCGGCGTCGGTGACGTTGAACTTGAGCAGGCCGGGCTCGGAATCGTCGAGCGTCATTTCCTGGACGGAGCCGCCGGTGAACAGGCCGGCAGCGACCGGATCGGTCAGCGTCTTCAGCGCCGTCTTGGCGGCATCGATCTGGGCGGGATCGGTGATGCGGACCTGCAGGGTCCGCCCCGTGCCGGCAAGGCCGGTATAGCCGATCTTGGCGTCGCGTAGCAGCGTGCGGATTTCATCGCGCGTCGTCTCCAGCCGATCCTTGATCAGATCGTTCTGGTTCATTTCCAGCAGGATGTGCGAACCACCCTGCAGGTCGAGGCCGAGCGTCATCTGCCGCTTCGGTACCCAGCTGGGCAATTGCGCCAGCGTGCTGGCGGAGAACAGGTTGGGCGCGGCGAGGATCACTGTGATGGCCACGGCCACCCAGATCAGGATCATCTTGAAGCGCGAAAAATACAGCATATGGCGTCGTCCGTCAGAGCGTGTCCGCGGATCGCTCCGCCTAAAATTGGATTATTTCTTGGCGTTCTGGTTGGCCACCGGCTCGCCCTTGACGCGCACATCGGCGATCGTCGAGCGCAGCGCCGTCACCTTCAAGCCGTTACCGAGGTCGATCTCGAGCTCGTTGTCGTCGATCACCTTGGTCACCTTGCCGACGAAGCCGCCGCCGGTGACGACCGTGTCGCCGCGACGGACAGCCGCCAGCATCTCGCCGCGCTTCTTCAGCTGCGTGCGCTGCGGCCTAATGATCAGAAAATACATGATCACGAAAATCAGGACAAAGGGCAAAATGCTGATGAACATGTCGGGAGAAGCGCCGACGCCTTGGGCGTATGCCGGTGTCACGAACATCGAGGTACTCCTGATCTTTGAAAACAGCCGCCAATTTGGCGGCCCTTGAAATTTGGCCGGAATATAGTCGGTAAAGTTGTCAATGCAACTGCGCGGCCGGCCAAATCGGCTGCTTTTACGGCCTGTTGAGCCGTGTTAGAGCATGATCGCGAAAAGCGCGAGCCGGTTTCCGCAAAAGATTATGCTCTAACAAAAGGTTGCGACCGGTTTTGTATCAGGCGGAATCGGGCAGCTTCACGCCCCCAGACATCAAAAACGCGAAAACAAAAGACAGTCATGACCGACAGCAGCATTGAATCCCTGAACCAGAAACTCGACCGGCTGATCGAGGCGGTGAGCCGCCTTGCCCCGCCGCCGGTGCCCCAAACCGACCTCGGCGAGGCCGATTGTTTCGTCTGGCAGGCCGATCCCGGCTATCTGGAGCCGGTGCGCAGGGTTAACCGCGTCGACATCGGCCTGATCCGTGGCGTCGACCGCGTCCGCGACATCCTTGTCGACAACACCGAACGCTTCGCCGCCGGCTACCCAGCCAACAACGTGTTGCTGTGGGGCGCGCGTGGCATGGGCAAATCGTCGCTGGTCAAGGCCGTGCATGCCGAAATCAACGCCAGGACCAAGTCCGACCTGCCGCTGAAGCTGATCGAAATCCACCGCGAGGACATCGACACGCTGCCGAAGCTGATGGGATTGCTCAAGGCGGCCCCCTTCCGCTTCATCCTGTTTTGCGACGACCTCTCCTTCGACCATGACGACACTTCCTACAAATCGCTCAAGGCAGCGCTCGAAGGCGGCGTCGAGGGTCGGCCAGTCAATGTCATCTTCTACGCCACCTCGAACCGCCGCCATCTGTTGCCCCGCGACATGATCGACAATGAGCGCTCGACCGCGATCAACCCATCCGAGGCGGTCGAGGAAAAGGTGTCGCTGTCCGACCGGTTCGGGCTGTGGCTCGGCTTCCACAAATGTTCGCAGGACGAGTATCTCGACATGATCGATGGCTATGTCCGGCACCATGGGCTGGCAATCGATCCCGACACGCTGCGTGCCGAAGCATTGGAATGGGCGACGACGCGCGGCAGCCGCTCGGGCCGCGTCGCCTGGCAGTTCACCCAGGACCTGGCTGGACGGCTCGGCAAGCCACTGAGGGACTGACACGTTGGGTGGCGTCGCCAACGCCATCCAATGACAAGATCATTTGGGCTGCGCCCGGCGCAAATCACGCGGCGTTTGGCCGATCTCGCGGCGCATCCAGTGCGCCAGATGTGACTGGTGCGCAAAGCCCGTCAATTCCGCCACCTTGCTTGTGCTGAGATCGCCTCGCTGCAGCAGGGCGCGTGCGCGTTCGACGCGACGTCGCACCACGTAGCGGTGCAGGGT
>NZ_RZPQ01000749.1:0-2843 GCF_003999135.1 Mesorhizobium sp. M7A.F.Ca.CA.004.06.1.1
CCTCGATCTCGTCACCCGCTCGCTGCGCCTGCAAGCACTGGTGCGCCGCATGGACGAGGAGATCTATGGCTCGAGCGCCTTGGTCGACATGCAACCGATGGCTCGCCGCCTCAATCCGGTTTCCGACCAGATCAGCCTGCTCAACACGGCTTTCGCTCGGGGTTAGACCTCGGTCCGTCTTCTGTTTCCGGTTTGTTCACATTTCGCTGGCATCGCTGTGGGCCGGAGGTAAACTCGGCAAATGGCGGAAGCGATTCGCATCATCGGTATCGATCCTGGGCTTCGGCGCACCGGCTGGGGCATCGTCGAAAGCCTCGGCAATTCGCTGCGCTTCATTGCTTCCGGCACTGTGAAGCCCGACGACAAGGCGGCGCTGGCAACGCGGCTGTGCCAGCTGCATGACGGGCTCGCCGAAATCCTGCACAGCGCGATGCCGCACGAGGCGGCGGTCGAACAGACCTTCGTCAACAAGGACGCGGTGGCAACGCTGAAGCTCGGCCAGGCGCGTGGCATCGCCATGCTGGTGCCGGCGCGTGCGGGGCTTGTCGTTGCAGAATATGCGCCCAACGCGGTGAAGAAGGCGGTGATCGGCGTCGGCCATGGCGACAAGAAGCAGATCCACATGATGGTGAAGGTGCTGTTGCCGAAAGCCGTCTTCGATACCGAACATGCCGCTGATGCGCTCGCCATCGCCATCTGCCACGCGCATCACCGGCAGAGCGTGGCCTACAGGATGGCGCTGGCCGGCTAGCTATGTTCTTGACTTGTTCACGCTGCAGGGATAAGTAATACCGCAGAGGTATTACCATGCGCGTGACCACCAAGGGGCAAGTCACAATCCCCAAGCCGATAAGGGACCGTCTGGGCATCGCCCCGGGCTCCGAGGTGGAGTTCGTGGCCACCGACGAGGGTGTTCGGCTGGTTGCCGTCAACGAGAACCTCTCCCAGGAAGAGAAATTGCGCAGGTTCAGCGATGTCCTCGACCAGATGGAGGGGACGTTGGATCTGGGAGGCATGACCACCGATCAGTACATGGAGTGGTTGAGGGGGCCGCGTGAAGATCTCGACGTTGATTGACACAAATGTCCTGATCGATGTTTGGGGTCCAGCCGGACCGATGAAAGGATGGTCGGCATCGGCAATCGCCTCCTGCCGCCGCGACGGCGCGTTGGTGGTCAACACGATCGTCTGGTCCGAGTTGGCGCCGCTGATTGCGACGGAAACGGCGCTTCGAAAAGCAGTCGACATGCTTGGGATGGATCGCGAACTTGTATCTTGGGACGCGGCGTTCCTTGCCGGCGTTACGCATTCCCGCTATCGCCGGGCCGGTGGCGTCAGGGAAAGAACCTTGCCCGATTTCTTTATCGGCGCTCACGCGACCGTCGCTGGACATCGTCTTTTGACCCGCGACGCTGCTCGCTACCGCAGCTATTTTCCCGACCTCGACATCATCTCTCCTGAGACGCACCCATGAGAGCCCATCTTCCATGAAAGGTCTGGCATGATCGGCAAGCTCAAGGGCACGCTGGACGAGGTCGACGAGGACCATTGCCTCGTGGACATCCATGGCGTCGGCTACGTCGCCTATTGCTCGGCGCGCACGCTGGCGGCGCTGCCTTCGCCCGGCGAAGCGGTGGTGCTGTTCATCGAGACCTATGTGCGCGAGGACATGCTGCGCCTCTACGGCTTCCAGTCGGTGCTGGAACGCGAGTGGTTCCGGCTGCTGATGAACAATGTTCCGGGCGTCGGCGCCAAGGTGGCGCTGGCCATCCTGTCGACGCTGGCGCCGGCGGATCTCGCCAACGCCATTGCGCTGCGCGATATCGCCATGGTTTCGCGCGCGCCCGGCGTCGGCAAGAAAGTGGCCGAGCGCATCGTCACCGAGTTGAAGAACAAGGCGCCGGCCTACGCCGGAACCGCCTCGGGCACCATCGGCCTGAAACAGGAACTCGGTGACGGCGTGGCATCCGCGCCCATCACCGACGCGGTCTCGGCGCTGGTCAATCTCGGCTATTCGCGCGACACCGCCGCCAATGCTGTGGCGGCGGCGCTGAAGACGGCGGGCGAGGATGCCGATGCGCCGAAGCTGATCCGCTTCGGGCTGAAGGAACTGGCGCGGTGAACCGTCGCTTGTTCAGTTCCTTGCCGTGTGCAAGGAAGGCGTCATGAGCCTGTCGCCCCGCCTGATTGCGCCGGAAAAACGCGGCGAGGATGCCGAGCAGACCTTGCGGCCGCAGACGCTCGACGATTTCGTCGGCCAGGCGGCGGTGCGGGCCAATCTCAAAGTGTTCATCGAGGCCGCCAAGGGCCGCAACGAGGCACTCGATCATGTGCTGTTCGTCGGGCCGCCCGGTCTCGGCAAGACGACGCTGGCGCAGATCATGGCGCGCGAACTCGGCGTCAATTTCCGCTCGACCTCGGGTCCCGTCATCGCCAAGGCCGGTGATCTTGCCGCGCTGCTGACCAATCTCGAGGAAGGCGACGTGCTGTTCATCGACGAGATCCATCGGCTGAGCCCGGCGGTGGAGGAGATCCTTTATCCGGCGATGGAGGATTTCCAGCTCGACCTGATCATCGGCGAAGGACCGGCGGCGCGTTCGGTCAAGATCGACCTTGCCCGCTTCACGCTCGTCGCCGCCACCACGCGGCTCGGCCTGCTCACCAATCCGCTGCGCGACCGTTTCGGCATTCCGGTACGGCTCAATTTCTACACGGTCCAAGAGCTGGAGCAGATCGTGCGGCGCGGCGCCCGCATCCTGCAAATGCCGCTTGGCGACGACGGTGCGCTGGAGATCGCGCGGCGTGCGCGCGGCACGCCACGCATCGCCGGCCGGCTCTTACGC
>NZ_RZPQ01000074.1:0-13542 GCF_003999135.1 Mesorhizobium sp. M7A.F.Ca.CA.004.06.1.1
GTCTCGAGATTGGTGCGGGCGTCGATCGTCACCTTGTCCTTGCGCGCCTTGATCCTGGCATAGTCGACGCCGACGGGGCCACTGAGCGTCACGCCATAGTCGGCGGCGCGGCGCGCAAGATGCGCGGCGTAGGCGCTGGCGACCATGGTCTTGGTCGGCATGCAGCCGGTGTTGACGCAGGTGCCGCCGACCAGCTTGCGCTCGATCAGCGCCACGCTCATGCCGGCGGCCGTCAGTCGGCCGGCCAGCGGAGGGCCAGCCTGTCCGGCACCGATGATGATGGCGTCGAAGGTTTTCGTCGTCATGCCACCGCCGCTACGATCAGCAGGCCGCCGATGATCGCCACCGCGTCCTCGATGAAGGCGGCGGGCGGATCCTTGCCGAAGGCGGCTGCGAGCCGGCCGCGAGCTTCAGCGCCGCCCAGCGTGCCGATGACGGCGCCGATGGCGCCGGCAATCAAGCCGCCGATGGTGGCACCGCCTGTCGCGCCGATCACCGCGCCGGTGAAGGCGCCCATGACGATGCGGGCGCCGAATTGCTGCGGCACTTTACGGCTCGGCGTCGACGGCAACTGGTCGGTGACCAGTTCGACGATGGCCAGGATGGTGAAGATGCCGACAGCCGCCCAGTGACTCATGAAGCTCGCCCAGGTGCCGGCAACCGGCAGCCAGCCGAGATAAGCGCCCCAGGCAACGGCAGCCGGCGCCGTCATGGCGCGAAGACCGGCAACGACGCCGATCAGAAGTGCGAGAATGTAGAGCATGGTCGATCCCCCTCGATCACCGGGCCAGGACGGCCTTGAGACGCAGGCTACCATAGGTCCAATATTTGACCAGTACTTGCATCGGCGCTTTTCTGTTGGCCGCACTTGTGCTTTTGAAGGACGTGAACTGGAGACCGCGTCATAGCCGAAAGCGAGCGCGTGAAGATGGCGGCCGGCGAATGGTACACCTGCCTCGATGATGAGCTGGAGTCCTTGCGTGTGGTAGCGCGTGACGCGGTGTTCGAGCACAATTGCCTGCCGCCGCGGCAGCGCGGCAATCTCGGGTCGGGCTTGAAAGCTTTACTCGGCAACGCCGGCGAGGGTGCCCGCATCGAGGCGCCGTTTCACTGCGCCTATGGTTTCAACATCTTTCTCGGCGACGGCGTCTTCCTCAATGCCGGCTGCACCATCCTCGACACGGCGAGTGTGCGCATCGGCAAGGGAACGCTGCTCGGTCCCAATGTGCAGATTTATTGCGCCGAGCATCACAAGGAGGTCGCTGGGCGGCAAGCTGGACTGGAGATCGCCAAGCCGGTCGAGATCGGCGCCAATGCGTGGATCGGCGGCTCAGCCGTCATCCTTGGCGGCGTCAGCATCGGTGAAGGTGCCATCGTCGGCGCCGGCGCGGTGGTGACGCGCGACGTGGCTGCGAACACCACGGTGGTCGGCAATCCGGCACATCAGGTCAAGCGGGACTGAATAGATCAGGACGACAGAACGTACGTCATGCGCTCGCCCTGGTCGGTCCTTCTGGAGAATTCGCGCCGATATTGCGCCGGCGATGTCCTCAGCCTTGCGGCGAAATGCTGGCGCAGCGAGGTGGCGCTGCCGAAGCCGGCTTCGAAGGCGACCATGTCCATCGACTTTTCGGTCGCCTCCAGCAACCGTTGAGCCAGTTCTATCCGTTGGCTGGTCAGCCAATCGCCGAAACTGGTGCCGATCGATTTTTGGAAGCGGCGGGTAAAGGTGCGCCGGGTCAGGCCGGCGGCCTCGGCGACGCTATCCAGGCTATGCGTCTCTCCGAGCGCCGCGCGAACCGCGTCGAGGGCTTGGGTGAACCGGTCGGCGTCTGCGCTTCTTTCCACCGGATGCTCGATGAATTGCGCCTGGCCGCCCTGCCGATGCGGAGAAAGGACGATCTGGCGGGCGAGCCGCAGTGCCGCTTCCGCGCCGTAGCGGGCGCGCACGATGTGGAGACAGCAGTCCAGACCGGCGGCGACGCCGGCCGAGGTCACGATGTCACCATTGTCGACATAGAGCACCGAGGCATCGACGGCGACGTCGGGGTGGAGTTTCTGCAACTGTTCGGAATAGGCCCAGTGCGTCGCGGCACGACGGCCCGAAAGCAGCCCGGCCGCGGCAATGGCGAAGGTTCCAAGGCACAGGCCGACGATCAAGGCGCCGCGTTGGTGCGCCCGGCGCAACGCCTCCATCAGCGGCGGCGATGCCGGTTCGCCGAGATGATGCCAGCTTGGAATGATGACGATATCGGCGCCGTCGAGCCCTTCGAGCCCATGCGGCGCGGCAATTGTCAGTCCGGCCTCGGTGTGGATCGGGCCGGGCTTGACCGCGCAGATGCGGAAGTCGAAGCGCGGCAGGCCAAGCGCCGTCCTGTCCTCTGCGAAGACCAGGCACGGTACGGAAAGGTGGAACGGGCTGATGCCGTCGAAGGCGAGTACGGCAATGATCGGGTCGGTCATGGGTGCTTCCGGCAGTTGAATGCGGATTGTCCCAATTCTTTCGAATGATGTCAATCGGGCCACTTTCGACTGTCGCGGAGTCCGCCTATTTTCGGTCCATCACATTCAAGCCGGAAAGGAAAACACCATGTCTGACCCAGCCAACACCACGCCACGCCGGGCGCTGATCGTCGTCGATGTGCAGAACGATTATGATGGCGGCAGTCTTGCCATCCAGCATCCGCCGTTCCGCGACAGCGTCGTCCATGTGGCGCGGGCGATGGATGCAGCGACTGCTGCCGGCATCAAGGTGGTGGTCGTCAAGCAGATGGCGCCCGAGACATCGCCGATCTTCGCCGGGGGAAGCCATGGCGGCGAACTGCATCCCGAAATCGCCAGGCGTGGGCGCGACCATTATGTCGAAAAGAACCTGCCCTCCGCCTTCACCGGCACCGACCTCGAGGACTGGCTGCGCGCCAACGCCATCGATACGATCACGGTGGTCGGCTACATGACGCACAATTGCGACCTGTCGACCATCATCCACGCCGTGCATATGGGCTTTGCCGTCGAGTTCCTGTCGGATGCGACCGGATCGGTGCCTTACGCCAACAGCGCCGGCTACGCCTCGGCCGAGGAGATCCACCGCGTGGTCACGATCATCCTGCAGTCGCGCTTTGCCGCCGTGCTCAAGACCGCCGAATGGGTCGAGTGCCTGAAGACCGGCGCGCTGCCGGAACGCGACACCATCTTCGGCTCCAACCAGCGGGCGCTGTCACGCAGCGCCGCGTAGGGACTATCTGAAAACAGAAAGGGCGCCGCATCGCTGCGGCGCCCTTTCTGTTCGAATAGAAGGATTCTAGAACAGGCCTTCGATCTGGCCCATCTCGTTGAGGAAGATCTTTTCCGAGGACGGCGCCCTCGGTAGGCCGGGCATGGTCATGACCTCGCCGCAGATGATGACGACGAAGCCCGCACCTGCCGAAAGCCTGACCTCGCGCACCGGCACCGTGTGGCCGGTCGGCGCGCCGCGCAGGTTCGGGTCGGTCGAGAACGAGTACTGCGTCTTGGCCATGCACACCGGCAGGTGGCCGTATCCGGCGTCTTCCCAGGCCTTGAGCTGGTCGCGCACCGACTTGTCGGCGATCGCTTCCGAGCCGCGATAGATACGCTGGACGATGGTGTTGATCTTCTCGAACAGCGGCATCGCATCGGGATAGAGCGGCGCGAACTGCGAAGCACCGGATTCGGCCAGTGCCACCACCTTGTTGGCGAGATCCTCGATGCCGGCCGAGCCGTGCGCCCAGTGCTTGCACAGCATCGCCTCTTCGCCCATCGAGGCGACATAGTCCTTCATCGCCTGGATTTCGGCGTCGGTGTCGGAGTAGAAGTGGTTGATCGCAACCACCGCCGGCACGCCGAACTGGCGGATATTCTCGATGTGGCGGCCGAGGTTGGCGCAGCCCTTCTTCACCGCCTCGACGTTCTCCTTGCCGAGGTCTTCCTTCTTGACGCCGCCATTCATCTTCATGGCGCGCACGGTGGCGACAATGACGGCCGCCGCCGGTTTGAGGCCTGCCTTGCGGCACTTGATGTCGAAGAACTTTTCAGCACCCAGGTCGGCGCCGAAGCCGGCTTCGGTGACGACGTAGTCGGCGAGCTTGAGCGCCGTCGTGGTGGCGACGACCGAGTTGCAGCCATGCGCGATGTTGGCGAACGGGCCGCCATGCACGAAGGCCGGGTTGTTCTCCAGCGTCTGCACCAGGTTAGGCTGCATGGCGTCCTTGAGCAACACGGCCATGGCGCCGTCGGCCTTGAGGTCGCGGGCATAGACGGCCGACTTGTCGCGGCGATAGGCGACGATGATGTCGCCGAGGCGCTTTTCCAGGTCCTTCAGATCGGTCGACAGGCACAGGATAGCCATCACTTCCGAAGCAACGGTGATGTCGAAGCCGCCCTCGCGCGGGAAACCGTTGGCGACGCCGCCGAGCGAGCAGATGATCTCGCGCAGCGCCCGGTCGTTCATGTCCATGACGCGGCGCCAGACGACGCGGCGGGTGTCGATGCCGAGCTCATTGCCCCAGTAGATGTGGTTGTCGATCAGCGCCGAAAGCAGATTGTGCGCCGTGGTGATGGCGTGGAAGTCGCCGGTGAAGTGGAGGTTCATGTCTTCCATCGGCACGACCTGCGCATAGCCGCCGCCGGCGGCACCGCCCTTGACGCCGAAATTCGGGCCGAGCGAGGCCTCGCGGATGCAGACGATCGCCTTCTTGCCGATGCGGTTCAGGCCGTCGCCAAGGCCGACCGTAGTCGTGGTCTTGCCTTCGCCGGCCGGCGTCGGGTTGATGGCGGTTACGAGGATCAGCTTGCCGTCCTTGTTGCCCTTCACCGACTTGATGAATTCGGCTGATATCTTGGCCTTGTCGTGGCCGTAGGGCAGCAGGTGTTCGGTCGGAATGCCGATCTTCTGGCCGATCTCCTGGATCTGCTTTTTCCTGGCGCCGCGCGCGATCTCGATGTCGGACTTCACTTCGGCCATGACGGCTTTCCTCTGGATTGGACGGTGGAGGGGACGGGTTTGATCTTACTGGCAAGCAGGTTGGAACCGGGCGCGGGCATGTTCTAACCCTGTCGCTGCCACGGCGTCAACTTGTATGCAACTATGTTTCCTCTGGAGAAAGTTCCTCTGCGGACCGGCCGACCTGTCGTCGGTTCTTCCCGGCTCCGTTGCCGCGCCGTATAGAAGCCAGAGGACGCGCCGTTCCGCCGTCTCAAAACAGCCGCACAATGCACGGAATGCGACAGAGGCGACGGCGCAAATTCGCCATCGCCTGGTCCCTAATGGAACAGCGCTACTGCGTCAGAACGTTGCTGATTTCGACCATGTTGGAGCGCACCCTGAGCACATAGAAGCCCATCGTCGTCAGATGCGTCGGCAACAGCCAGCCATCCTCGCGGCCATTGGCGATGATGAAGGGCTGGATGCGCAGCGCCGAAACGAACTGCGAGTCCATCGTGTCCCACAGGTTCTGCAGATGCTTTTCCTTGATGACGTCCTCGAAGTCGGCCTGGGCTCCCTTCATCAGGCCGTAATAGCCGTAGAGCTGGCCATAGGCGAACCAGTAGCGGTCGTCGGCGCGGAAGTCGAACCAGCCATTGTTGTGGTTCTCGGCGCGTTCCTTGAGGATCGCCGAGGTCGAGCCGATGTCGGACGAGATGCGGTCGATATACTGTTTCAGATTGTCGGCGCGGGCGTCGAATGTCGCCTGGCAGGTGGCAAGGCGGGCGTTGAAGGAACGCAGCATGCGCACGGCGTCGCGATAGTAGCTTGGCGTCGGCGTCTTGGGGCCGAACGGGTTCAGGCCGAAATACCAGGTCTCTTCGTCGAACTGAAGGTTGCCGCGGGCATTCTGCAGATCGCTGTCGATCTGCGAGGTGGTGCGGACGCGGCCGAGATTGTCGGCAAGTTCGGTCGCCGTGCGCCGCACCGCCTGGTTGATGCCGCGCTGGAAGGAGGCCTTGTTGTCCATCCACGGCGTGTGGTCCCAGTCGATGCCGAACAGGCCCAGCTTGTAGAGGATCATCGACGAGATCCAGGCATTCTGGTTGACGTTGAAGTCGGTCAGGTCAGCGGCGATCTGGGCTATACCAGAGTTGCCGCAGGTCTTGGCGGTGTCCGTGCCGGCGCCGGCGGCGACCTGTTCGCCGGCGGAGACATTGCGCTTCTCGAAGGTGTATGTGTCGGGATAGTTCGGGTTGAAATTGTTCCACCACTGGGTGGCGTAGAAGAAATTGGCATAGAGGCCGATCAGCACCAGCAGAGCGAGGCCGACCGCCGCCTTGAGGATCCAGCCGCGCTGCGTATACCAGCGTCCGGCCCACAGGAACGGCCACAGGACGACACCGATCAGGAGGCCGATGCCGCGGCCGATCCACTGGAAAATACGGGTGAAGAAATTCACGATCGGATCGAGCATGGCTGTGTCACCCCCTCAAAGCATGATGCCAAAAAGTTGCAGACTTTTTGGATAACATCATACGCCAAAACAAGAAGTTAGAACGAAATAACGGTTCATTTCGTTCTAGTCAGTCAGGCCGTAGAGGCGTGTGCGAAACGCCACCTTGTCCTTCAAATATGTGGTTTTGAGAACGTCCACAACATGCGATCGCCAGGCGTCGCTGAAGCCGTCATAGTCCTTGTAGAAGCCGTCCTTGTTGAAGATGTAGCGCGAGACGAAGTCCGACGGCACGAAATCCGAGATCAGCCGGTTGGTCAGCCAGGCGTCGGGGTGGTCTGGCTTGGCGCGGATCACCAGGAAACGCTGCTGCGGGAAGACATCCTCGATCTTCAGGTGGCCAAGCTGGGCGATCTCGCGCTTGGCGGCGTTGAGGAAAGGAAAATTGCCGTCCCTGGTGATCAGGTCGGCATGGCTCTGGATCCAGGTCTGCAGCCAGACCTTGTCGACATTGGTCAAATTGCGGTTCGGCTCGGCGTCGCGGATCAGCGCGCGCACCACCATCTCGGCCCGGTGCTCGAGATAGCCCGAGGTCTCGACCCAGGAGGCACGCGGCAGCTCGATGCGGCCGGTGGTGGCGAGGAACTTGAACACCTTGTCGGCGTCGTTGATCGAGAGATAGCTGACCTGCCACGGCCGCGAGCGGCGAAAACCGGGGGCGGCCGGATCGCTGATCACCGTCGTCACATCCGGATCGACGAACACGTAGAGGCCGCCGAAATGGCTGGTCCAGTAGGCGTTGTGTCGGAAGATCACCTGGTCGGGTACCAGCGCGTTCTCGCGGATGTCGCCGCAGATCTTGGCGAGCTCGACCATGCGGGTCAGCATGGCGTTGTCGCGCCAGGCATCTGGCTCCTGCTTCAGCCGGTCGACGAGCTTGCCGAGTTCGGCTGCCTTGCCCAGCACATCCTCGGCCGACAGCACCTTGAATTCGACCTGACTGATCGACAGCAAGTCCTCGATGTCGTTGACCTTGGGAATGGAATCCTCGATCTCGCCGTAGATGACGTCTTTGATCGTCAGCGCATCGATGGCGCGCCGGTTCCTGGACATGAACTCGAACATCAGTTGCGAGGTGTTGGAGAAGGCGGTGTGCACCACCGGCAGGTCAATCTGCGACGGCGTCAGGATGATGAAACGGCGGTTGACCTCATTGGGATCGAGATAGTCATAATCATCGCATTCCTCGGCCACTTCGGGCGAGAAGCCGGTGCGGTCGATCTGGAAGCTCTTCAGTTTCGTCGGCTTCAAGCCGAACGCGGCCAGCGCCTTGTTGTAGCGCTGGATGAGGTGCGGCTCGTCGACCGTCAACAGCCGGCCATAGATCAGCTCGTTGTCGCGCAGGAGATCGGGTTTCTTGGCGGGGCTCATCTTCCCTTCTCCCCGTTTACGGGGAGAAGGTGCCCGAAGGGCGGACGAGGGGCGGCGCAGACGCTCATCATCTTTCCTCCGACGTTGAAGCTGGCAAAAACTTCACATCGACAGCAATCATTTTCCGATCGAGTCGACCATCCAGCGCAGCAACAATCGTATCCAGCACGCTCTTACGGCTCGTCAAAACATCAGCGTGCCAAACCCTCAACACCGACCAGCCGTTCCTGTTCATCGTCTCATCCCTGTATCGATCGTGGGGCCGATTTGCATGCTGACTTCCATCGACTTCCACAACCAGATTAGCCTCACGGCAGGCGAAGTCTGCGAAATATGGGCCGACCGGGAGCTGACGGACAAACTTGTGGCCATTCAGCCGCCTTCCACGCACTTCGTGCCACAGCCATTCCTCGGCATCATTCTCGACTTTCCGAAGCTGCCGGGCCCTTGCTACCTTTGGCTCATTACTGCCTCGCACAGCGCTGCCCCTCATCCGCCCTTCGGGCACCTTCTCCCCGTGAACGGGGAGAAGGAAGAGGTGCCAGGCTCACGCATTCCATAGCCCCTTTTTCTTCATCTCCTCCATCTCGCGCGCGGCTCGCTCGCGCAGGCGGGCGTCGCGCAGCAGCTTTTGCACGGCGGAGTCGTCGGACTTGTCGGAATAGCGGAACTCCGAGTCGGCATAGCGGTTGATCTCCTGCATGACCATGTCCATCGAGAACGGCCCGCGCAGTTCCTCGATCATCGCTTTCTTCTCGTCGTAGCCCTTGTGCATGAAGACTTCCGGCTTCTCGAACCAGTCGTCGGGAAGCTCGATGTCCATGGCGCGCATCTTGATGGCGTCGGTGACGTTCTTGATGGCGCGGCCGGTGAAGCGGGGCTCGGCATCCTTGATCAGGTGCAGATAGGTGCCGATGTCGGCCATCGATTTCGGCGCGCCGTTCTCCTTCATGTAGCGTTCGTAGACCTTCATCAGCCCGTCTTCTTGCGGCTTCTCGTGCTCCTCATAGGCTTCGGTCACGGCGCGCTGGATTTCCTGCGCGGCGTAGAGATCGTGGTCGCCGAGCGGGATCTTGTGGTTTTTTCCCGCCAGCAGGACAAAAATGTCGATGTAGTCGTTGCGGCTCTGGGGCCCGTCGACCAGCCAGCGGGCGCCGGCGCGCTGGCGCAGCGCGTCGTCGACATTTTCGGGATAGTTGGAGAACATGCCGAACGAGCAGTTGCCGCGCACCACGGTCGCGGCACCGGCGAAGGCATCCATCAAGACGCCGGTGATTTCCTGCTGGCCGGCCGAGGCGCGGTCGTCTGAGCGGCGCGCCGCCACCTGGTCGATGTCGTCGATGGTGCCGAAGCCGATGACGCGCGGGTTCAGCACATTGTTGATGAACTGGCGGCAGTTCTGGCCTGATTTGCCCTGATAGGACGAGATCTGGTCGACGCCGAAATTCTCGTAGGCAAAGGGATAGCCGGCGACCTGGCAATAGCCGTTGACGAGGCCGGCGATCATCTGGATCAGCGTCGTCTTGCCGGTGCCGGGGGCGCCGTCGCCGATGAAGGTGAACAGGAAGCCGCCGAGTTCGACGAACGGATTGAGTTCGCGCTCGAAGTCGTAGGCCATCAGCATCTTGGCGAGCTTGACCGACTGGTATTTGGCGATGTGGTTGCCGACGCCCTCTTCCGGCTTCTTGAATGTCATCACCAGCGGTTTTGAACGCTTGCCCGGCGCGACGTCGAAACCATCGAGGGTGAAATCGTCGGCATCGATACGGATATGCGCGTTCTCGAACGGGCCGATGCCGTCGAAGCGGCCCTTGCGGGCCAGAAGCCCGTCGATGGCGACGCGGGCGAAGGCGCGCGCCCTTGTCATCAGGTCGGCGTCGTCGGACGATCCCGAGATCGCCTTGTCGAGGCCTGCCAGGATCGACTTCACCGCATCCTGCGGCGTGTCGAACAGGAAGTCCGGTTCGGGACTATCGTTGGGCGCCTCGCCGTCGCTGTCGATCAGCTGGAACAGGTAGGAGGCGAGGCTGAAGGCCGAAATGTAAGCCGAGGCCGACAGAAGCTTCTTGAAGGTGGACGCCTCGTCGCCCTCGAGCGGCGCGCGGGTGTTCTTGGCCTGCAGACTTTCAAGGTCCGAGCCCTCGGCAAAGACGTCCGATATTGCCAGCGCGATCGCCGTGCCGCGCCGGGCGCGAAACAACAGCGTGTGCTGCGGGATGGTCAGCAGCTGGTCGTCGGGATGAACGGCGCCGACGGTCTTCGACAGCTCGACCTCGCGCGTGCGGCGCACCGAACCGACCGAGACGGTCGAAACGAAGCGGCGATTGGTGCCGGCAAGTGCTGTGCCGGAGGAGCTAGACGGGTCCTCCAGCACGACGACACGGGTGATGAAGCTCTGCGCGGTAGCGCGGTGCTTCTCGATGGCGGCTTCCGGGATGGTGGTCAGGCCGGTATCCATGAAGGGTGCTCCGTGGTGTGACGGTCAGACGTCTGAGATGACCTGTCCGTTCGACAGAATGTGAACCTTGTAGCCGGCAAAGATCTTCTGCGCCTCGCCGGCGGCGTAGAGCGCCTGATAGGCCTCGTGCGGGATCAGCGCATGGTTTTCGTAGCTCGACACGCCCTGGCGCGCGGCTTCCAGATCGTCGGTATTGATGAAGAATTCCTGCGTCGTCTTCTCGCTGGAAAACAGCCCCTTGCGGCCGGGTTTCTCGGCCTTGGAATAGACCTCCTGGATGGTCCAGGTCAGCAGCCAGGCATTTTCGGGCTTGCGCACCTTGGCCAGGACTTCGGTCACCGTCGAATTGTTGTCGGTGATGCCAGCCGAATAGAACGGGCCGAGCACGACGCGGCGCAGCTGCTTGGGATGCAGCGGCTCGAAATCCTTGTCGAGATTGACCGCGATGGTCGCCGGCGACAGCGTGTAGGCGGAGTTCTTCTCGGTGAAATCGTCGAAACGGTGGGCAAGCTCGGGATTGAGCAGGCCATCGACCGGCAGAGGAATGTCGATCGTCTCGTTCAGCTTGCCGTTTCTGTCGACGAGCTGGCGGATCATCGTTTCGGACGAATCCTCCACCGTCACCATGTAGACCAGAGGCAGGTTGGCGCTGCCGTCGAACGTCGCCCAGTGGACGAGATAATAGGGCCGCCCCGTCTTCGGATTGACCGAGACCTTGGCCGTTTGCGCCAGGGTGAACGGGCCGAACGTGTTCTCGCTTTTCACGTCCTCGAGATAAAGCCGCTCGGCTATCGACTTCTGCAGCGCCGCGGGGAATTCCTTGTGGCGCAGGATGAAGTCGGCCATTTCCTCGCGCAACTCGCCGGCGAGCGGAATGTTGGCAAGCCGCGCGTCGGCCTGGCGTCGGTCGTTTTCCAGTTCGAGCAGGTTCTGGAACACCGGAAATCCGCTTTCGGCGCGCGAAATGCGGAATGTGTCCATGAAGCCGAGCCGGTTGCGCCAGCAGGAAAACGACTTGTCGAGCCTGGCGATGTGTTCGGCGACGATCTTGGCGACGATGCCGTGCCGGTAGAGCGGCGAGCGATCGTCGCGCATGAACACTTCAAGGCCGCTGAGCGCGGCCGTGATGGCGGAAAAATACCGTGCCGCCGCTTCGTTTTCGGGGGTCATGCCTGGTCGCTCGCGGGCAGTGCTGTCACCCTTAAGACTGCACGTAGTTAGCCGAATTGTGCTTCTTCAGCACCTCGTCGAAGCGGCGGGCGAAGGCATCGTCGGCCAGCTTCTTGCGGCGCTGGATATCGGCGGTGGCGACCATGTTCTTCTCGTGCATCTCAAGCAGGTCACCGATGTGCTTTTGCGAAGCAGCACCGATACCGGCCATGGTTTCCTCGGCGGTGTTGTCGACCTGGCTGCCCAGCGTGTTGATCTTGTGGGCGACGTCCTGCTGAGCTGCGGTCTTCAGCGAATCTTCCAGCGCCTTGTAGAGTACGATGCGCTGCTCGGTATCGATGGTCAGCTTGTTGATCAGCGTCGATTGCGCGGCGATCTGGTTGTTGAGCGAATCGACGAAGGTCTGGAACATCGAGGTGTAGCGCTCGAGCGTCTGGCTCTCGGCCAGCAGTTCCTGCTCCTTGGCCTGCTTTTCGTTGTATTCCGTCGCCAGCTTGGAGCGTTCGCCTTCGAGCTGCGTGCGGTCCTTCTGGCTGGTCGAAGCGGCGATCTTGTTTTCGATGTCGAGCAGCATCGGGTTGAGCTCCTCGATGCGCTTCTGCACGGCTTCGAGGTTGGTCATGGTGGTCTTGCGGCGCTCGATCACCTGCGACAGGCTGGTTTCCGAGGTCTTGTAGCGTTGGTCGAGAACCTCTTTCTGCGCCTTCAATATGCCGACGATGGTGTCGGATTTGACCAGCAGTTCCTGCAGATTGCCGGCCAGCGACATGTTGCGAACGCGGTCGGTGCGCATGCGCTGCTTGCTCTGGCTGGAGAAGATGCCAATGAATTTTTCCCAGCCGGTGTAGTTCTTCATGCTCTCGAACTCGGCGCCGAAGACGTTGGTGGCGTCCTCCAGCCCGATGATCAGGTCGGCAATGTTGCCTTCCATCACCTTCTGCTGCTTCAGCACATCCTCGATGCGGGCGTTCTCGAGGTCGAAATTGGCGTCGCCGATCTTCTTGTCTGATGTGGCAAGCGTATCAAGCATGGTGCCGGATTGCTCGATCTTGGAGCGCATGTCCTGCACGACCTGCTTGGTCTTGGCAATTTCGGCGTCGAAATTCTGCAATGTCGCCATTGGGGCCTCCCGCTTCGGCATGACGTCGCTGGTCGCGAACAGCGGCGAATATATGTGGGGCATCAGGGGATTGAAAGACGTGAAGACAAGGGCGGCGTGAAAACAAAAAAATTCGTCAGGGTCTTGAAAGCCAGTGAAGGCTTGGGCTTAGCGTGATTAGCTTGCCGACCAGCCATAGTTCAGCTGTCATTGAACTTTCATGCGGCAAGGCGAAGGCGCACGGATGCCTTTGTATTGGGCAAACCACCGAAGCAATCGCGGCCGCGATATGCGACGAGAAAGCCGGTTTTACAGAGCTGGCGAACAGCGGCTCAGGGTTTGGGATCGGCTTTCAGATAGGCGATGACATTGGCGATGTCGTCGTCCTTGGTCAGGCCGGCAAACGCCATCTTGTTGCCGGGCACTTTCAGCTTGGGTGCCCTGAGATACTCGGCGAGATTGGCTTCATCCCAGACCAGGCCGGCGGCGCCGGCACTCTTCATCGCCTCGGAATAGCGGCCAAGATAACTCTCGGCGCTACCGGCGGTGCGGCCAACGACGCCCAACAGATGCGGACCGACCTTGTCGCGGTCGGTGGCTGCTTCATGGCAGGCCATGCACCGGTTGAAGGCCTTCTTGCCCAGGGCCGGGTCGCCGCCGGCATGGGCCACAAGCGAGCTGGCAAGGAGAAGGATGCTGGCGGACGAAGCGGCTCGAAACATGCTGCCCCCGGAGAGTTCTGGCTGGCGGCCTTATAGTACCGAGGCTTTAACAAACGCTGCATCGCGGCGGGATTGCGGAAGACAGGCCCGCGAGTCAGGCCTGTTGTGCCAGATCGCGGCGCAGGAAATCATTCAGCCGCTCGACCGCCTGGGTCGTCGACAGCGGGTTGCGCAGGATGCCGATTTCGAGGTCCGGCAGCACCGGCAGCCCTTCATTGCCGCCGACGATGCGCAGCGATGGCGGTACGCTGCGCATCGCAAGGC
>NZ_RZPQ01000750.1:0-2840 GCF_003999135.1 Mesorhizobium sp. M7A.F.Ca.CA.004.06.1.1
GCATCTGGTCGAAGCGTTTGTCGATGCGAGCGACCAATGCCGCCCGATCCGGCTCGATCACCAGGAAACGCGCGCTTTCCCTGTCGATGAGCGGCTGGCCGCGTTCTGCCTGCCATTCCAGGATCGAACGGCCAGACGCATCGAGAACCTCCAATGCCCGCACGACGCGCTGGCTGTCGGTTGGCTTGAGCATCATGGCCGCCGCCGAATCCTCGCGCAGCAGCAGGCTGTGCAGCTTGACGGCGCCCTGCTCCTTCAACTCATAGCGCCAGCGGTCGCGGACCCGCTGCGGAATGTCGGGCATTTCCGAAATGCCCTCGGCCAGCGCGCGAAAATAGAGCCCGGTGCCGCCGACAAAAATCACTGGCCGTTCGGAGAATGTGCCGTCCTCGATCAGCTTCATCACATCGCGCAGCCAGGCGCCGGTGGAATAGGCGGTGGCCGGGTGGACATGGCCATAAAGATAATGCAGTGCGCGGGCGAGGTCGGCCGCCTCCGGCCGGGCAGTCAGCACGTCGAGCACCGAATAGCCCTGCATGGAATCGGTATTGACGATCACGCCCCCCCTGCGCTCGGCCAGATCGAGCGCAAGCGCCGACTTGCCGCTGGCGGTCGGCCCGGCTATCAGGATCGCGTTCTTCACGCGGCCCTTGCCCGCCTGCCCGCCGGAATGTTTCATGCCGCTCATCGCCACGCTTGTTTCCCGTCCCGCTGAGCGCGCTTTGTCGCTGTCGCTTGCGAATATGGCCTCACGGTCGGTCGGCGCAAGCGCTGTTGTCTGGCTGGCCGAAGGTATTGCCTGCGATCTCGTCCTGCCTGAGGCAGCCGACGACGCCGTCACGAGTGCCGTCTTGCGCACGGCACTTGCCAGCGAGGCCGTCGACGTGATCGTCCAGCAGGCGGAAACCCGCCGCAAGAAAATCCTGATCGCCGACATGGATTCAACCATGATCGACCAGGAATGCATCGACGAGCTGGCCGACGAGATCGGCGTCAAGGATCATGTTGCGGCCATCACCGCGCGATCCATGAATGGTGAGATCGCCTTCGAACCGGCTTTGCGTGAACGGGTGGCGTTGCTCAAGGGCCTCGACGCCGCCGTGGTCGATCGCATCGTCGCCAATCGCCTGACGCTGGCAGCGGGCGGCCGTGTTCTGGTCCGGACCATGCGCGCCAATGGCGCCTGGACGGCACTCGTGTCTGGCGGGTTCGAGGTCTTCACGACGCGCATCGCCGCCATGCTCGGTTTCCAGGAGAACCGCGCCAATCGCCTGCTCGAGCAGGACGGCCGCTTCACCGGGCTGGTCGGCGAACCGATCCTCGGCCGCGCCGCTAAGGCCGACGCGCTGATCGAAATTTCAGCGCGCCTCGGCCTGACGCCCGCCGACGCCATCGCCGTCGGCGACGGCGCCAATGATCTCGACATGATCTGCCTTGCCGGTACCGGTGTCGCGCTCCACGCCAAGCCGACGGTGGCGGCACAGGCCAAGGTCCGCATCGATCATGGCGACCTGACCGCGCTGCTTTATGTGCAAGGCTACAGGCGGGAGGAGTTTGTGCAATGAAACCAATGCGTACCGAGCGCCTGATCCTGCGCAACTGGGAAGATCGCGACCGCGACCTGTTCCACCGCATAAACTCCGACGACCGGGTGATGGAGTTCTTTCCGTTCCGCCGTGACCGCGCCGAGGCGGATGCCAAGATGGACGAGCTCCGGGCCTGGACCGCGGATGACGGATACGGTTTTGCTGCCGCCGATATCACCGCCACCGGTGAATGCATCGGCTTCATCGGTCTCCTCGACACCGATCATGTGCCATCCCTGCCAGCTGGCACCATCGAGATCGGCTGGCGACTGGCACCTGAGTTCTGGGGCAAGGGCTATGTCACAGAGGCAGCCGAAGCGTGGCTGGCCTACGGCTTCGAGACGCTTGGCCTCGATGAAATCGTGTCATTCGCCGTCGCGGCCAACCGCCGCTCCACCGCCGTCATGCAACGCCTCGGCATGAGCGCGGATCCGTCCGGCGATTTCGACCACCCCAGCATTCCCGACAGCCATCCCGCGCTCAAGCGCCATGTCCTGTACAGACTGTCGCGCCAAGACTGGCAGGCAAGAAAAAGGGCGGCCCGCTAGCCGCCCTTTCCATTCAAGATGAGGATTTTTTCGCCGCATCTTCCGGATCTCAGTCCATCCGGATCGTCACGAACCTGAGCTCGCCGGTCTTCGAGGCCAGCATCAAGAGCGCATTCTTGCGCCCCTGTTCCTTCAAGGCGCCGATCCGGTCCATGACGTCCTTGGGCGTGGCGACCGATTCCTGCGCGATCTCGGTGATCACCTCGCCGGGCTGGATGCCGCGTTCGGCGGCGGCCGAGTCCTTGGTGACGTCGGTGATGACGACGCCCGAAACATCGGCCGCAATGCTGAACTTCTTGCGTGTCTCGTCGTTCAGTTCGCCGACCGTCATGCCGAGCACCGAAGCAGTGGAAACGGCCGGAGCCTTGTCGCCCTTGTCCTGATCGGTGTTGCTGCCCTCCTCACTGCTGGCGAGCTTCTCGCCATCCTCGAGCCGGCCGAGCGTCACTTTCACGGTCTGCTCGACACCCTTGCGCACGATGAGCACATCGACCGCCTTGCCAACCGGGCTTTCGGCGACGACGCGCGGCAGATCGCGCATCTCATGGATGTCCTTGCCGTCGAACTTGATGACGACGTCGCCCGCTTGGATGGTGCCATTGTCGACCGGGCCACCCTTGATCACGCCGGCGACCAGCGCGCCCCTGGCGGTCGCCATGCCGAGGCTTTCGGCGATGTCGTCGGTCACCGGCTGGATGCGCACGCC
>NZ_RZPQ01000751.1:0-2839 GCF_003999135.1 Mesorhizobium sp. M7A.F.Ca.CA.004.06.1.1
GAGCCGGAAGTTATCGCCAAGTCGTCGAACTACGTGCTCTACGCAAACGGCAACAAGGCTTCGCAGCAATTCGTCGACAAGGCATTGTTGAGGATCCTTCGGTTTATCCCGATGCCGAGACCATAAAGAAGCTCTACACCGTCTCGCCATACGATCCCAAGACCCAGCGCGTCATCACGCGCACCTGGACCAAGATCGTCACTGGCCAGTAAGCAATCCGACACGGTCCCGGCAGCCACCTGCCGGGACCGTTTCTACCTGGGGCAAGAAGCAAGAAAATCAGGACGGAGTGGGATATGAAATCGCTTGGCAGCATCCGCAGGGATTTTGCACCGTGGAACGACCCGAATGCCAAGCCGTACATCCAGTTCGACAACGTCACCAAGAAGTTCGGTGACTTCACCGCCGTCAACAATCTGTCTCTGACCATCTTCGAGCGCGAGTTCTTCGCGCTGCTCGGCGCCTCCGGTTGCGGAAAGTCGACGCTGCTCAGGATGCTCGCCGGCTTCGAGGAGCCGACAGCCGGCCGCATTCTGCTTGACGGCCAGGATCTGCGTGGCATCCCGCCCTACCGGCGGCCTGTCAACATGATGTTCCAGTCCTATGCGCTGTTCCCGCATATGACGGTCGAGAACAACATCGCCTTCGGTCTCAAGCAGGACGGCATGCCGAAGCCCGAAATCGCATCGCGCGTTGCCGAGATGCTGAAGCTGGTCAAACTCGAGCAGTTCGCCAAGCGCAAGCCGCACCAACTATCCGGCGGCCAGCGCCAGCGCGTCGCGCTCGCCCGCTCGGTCGCCAAGCGGCCGAAGGTGCTGCTGCTCGACGAGCCGCTCGGCGCGTTGGACAAGAAGCTGCGCGAAGAGACGCAGTTCGAACTGATGGATTTGCAGCAGAACCTCGGCCTGACCTTCGTCGTCGTCACCCACGACCAGGAAGAGGCGATGACCATGGCCGATCGCATCGCCATCATCGACAAGGGCGAGGTGATGCAGGTGGCAACGCCGGCCGAAGTCTACGAGGCGCCGGGATCGCGCTTCGTCGCCGGCTTCGTCGGCAATGTGAACATGTTCGAGGGCAAGATCGCGCGTGGCGAGGCCGGCAGCGCCAGCATCGATGCCGGCAACGGCCTCACCATCCGCACCGACAATGCCGGCACCGCCGGCGCCGGGACGGCCGTCACCTTCGCCATCAGGCCCGAAAAGATCAAGGTGTCGTCGAAAAAGCCGGCCGAGGCGGTCAACGCCATCGAGGGCGAGGTCTACGACATCGCCTATCTCGGCGACATGACCGTCTACCATGTCAGGCTGGACGACGGCCAGGTGGTGCGCGCGAGCACCATGAACGCGGCCCGTATCACCGAGGATCCGTTGAGCTGGAACGACCGCGCCTGGGTTTCCTTCCGGCCCGATGCCGGCGTCGTGCTGACGCGGTAGGGGCGACCATGTCGAGCGCCGCCGTCACCACCTCATCAGCCTCTCCGGCATCCAATGCCGGCAAATCCATCCTTGCCAGGCTGGGTGCTGCCTTCGTTGGCCGACTGGTCATCATCATCCCGTATGTCTGGCTGCTGTTTTTCTTCCTCATTCCGTTCGTCATCGTCTTCAAGATCTCGCTGTCGCAGACGGCAATCGCCATTCCGCCCTATACGCCGGCGCTCGATTTCAGCGGCGGCATTTCCGGGTTCCTGGCTCAGCTGAAGCAACTCAGCCTCGACAATTACGCCTGGCTGACGCAGGACGCCCTCTACTTCAACGCCTATGTAACCAGCGTCATCATCGCCGCGGTCTCGACGGTCCTGACATTGCTCGTCGGCTACCCCATCGCCTATGGCATGGCGCGCGCGCCGGCGACGATCCGCCCGACCTTGCTGATGCTGGTGATCCTACCGTTCTGGACCTCGTTCCTGATCCGGGTCTACGCCTGGATCGGCATTCTCAAGCCCGAAGGGCTGCTCAATCAGCTGCTGCTCGCCACCGGCGTCATCCACCAGCCGCTGATCATCCTCAACACCTATACGGCGATCTTCATCGGCATCGTCTATTCCTACCTGCCGTTCATGGTGTTGCCGCTCTATTCCGCGCTTGAGAAGATGGACTATTCGCTGATCGAGGCAGCCAAGGATCTCGGCTGTCCGCCGACAAGTGCGTTCTGGAAGATCACCTTCCCGCTGTCGCTGCCCGGCGTCATCGCCGGCTGTCTGCTGGTGTTCATTCCGGCCGTCGGCGAGTTCGTCATTCCCGATCTGCTCGGCGGCTCGCAGACGCTGATGATCGGCAAGACGTTGTGGAACGAGTTCTTCGCCAATCGCGACTGGCCGGTATCGTCGGCCGTTGCCGTCATCCTGCTGTTGCTGCTGATCGTGCCGATCATGCTCTTCCAGCGGGCCCAGGCGCGCGCTCAGGAAATGGACAGGTGACCTCATGAACGCCACCTGGAGCCGCTTCAACATCACTTCGATCGTGCTTGGCTTTGCCTTTCTCTATCTGCCGATCGTGCTGCTCATCGTCTTCTCGTTCAACGAGTCGAAACTGGTTACGGTCTGGGGCGGTTTCTCGACCAAATGGTACGTCTCGCTGTTCCACAATCAGGGCCTCATGGACGCGACCTGGGTGACGGCGCGCGTTGGCCTGATCTCGGCCACGGTAGCGACCGTTCTCGGCACGCTGGCGGCACTCACCTTGACCCGCTACACGCGCTTCAAGGGCAGGGTGCTGTTCTCCGGCATGGTCTTTGCGCCGCTGGTCATGCCGGAAGTGATCACCGGCCTGTCGCTGCTGCTGCTCTTCGTCGCGGTCGGGCTCGACCGTGGCTTTCTCACCGTGACGCTCGCCCATAT
>NZ_RZPQ01000752.1:0-2819 GCF_003999135.1 Mesorhizobium sp. M7A.F.Ca.CA.004.06.1.1
CCTTCCGGGTGGCCGCCGAAGCCCGGCTTCTGGCCAATGCGCTCGCTGCAACGGAGCTGGTGCTGCAGCGCGAGCAGCACCTTTCGGCACTCGACGGGCTGGCCGCCGCGGCCGCGCATGAGCTCGGCACGCCGCTCGCCACCATCGCGCTTGTCGCCAAGGAGATGGAAAAGGCGCTCGGCAAGGATGCGAAATATGGGGAAGACGTAACGCTGTTGCGTTCGCAGAGCGAGCGCTGCCGCGAGATTCTCAAGCGGCTGACCAGCCTGTCCTCCGAGGGCGAGGCGCATCTTTCTCGGCTGCCATTGACCTCGCTGGTCGAGGAGGTCACCGCGCCGCACCGGGACTTCGGCATCTCGATCAAGCTTCGGCCCGGCGAACGCATCGGCCCCGAGCCGGTCGGGCGGCGCAATCCGGGCGTCATCTACGGCCTCGGCAATTTGGTCGAGAACGCCGTCGATTTCGCCCGCAAAAGCGTCACCGTGCACTGGAGCTGGGACGAGGCCACCGTCACCTTCTCGATCATCGATGACGGCCCCGGCTTTCCGGCCGAGATCATCGACCGCATCGGCGAGCCCTATATGTCGACGCGCCAGGGCAATGAAACCGGCGGCGGTCTGGGCCTCGGCCTGTTCATCGCCAAGACCCTGCTCGAACGCTCCGGTGCCGTGCTCGATTTCCGCAATTCCAGCGGCCTGGGCGAGGGCGCCATGGTACAGATATCGTGGCCGCGTGGTGTGTTCCTCAATCCGGAAATCACTTCGGCCAGCATGTTCGACACCGCCTGAGAGCCTTGAAGGACCTCTAAAAATTGGACAATCGGGCTCAGGAACTATATTTGCGTAAAATTAAGGCAGCAGGAATTTTGAGACTATGACAGGCGACGAGAATATTGGCGCAATGGTTGAAGGCGAGGACACCTCGCTGCTTGTCGTCGATGACGACAAGCCGTTCCTCACGCGTCTGGCCCGCGCCATGGAAGCCAGGGGCTTCGTGGTCGAGACGGCCGAGAGCGTCGAGGAGGCGGTTGCCAAGGCGCGCGCCAATCCACCCGCCTACGCTGTAGTCGACATGCGGCTCGGCGACGGCAACGGCCTCGACGTGGTCGCGGCCATCCGCGAAAAGCGCGAGGATTCCCGCACCATCATCCTGACCGGCTATGGCAACATCGCCACCGCGGTGACCGCGGTGAAGCTCGGTGCGGTCGATTATCTCTCCAAGCCCGCCGACGCCGATGATATCTTCGCTGCACTCACCCGCACCGCCGGCGAGCGCGCGGCGCCGCCTGAAAACCCGATGTCGGCCGACCGCGTCCGTTGGGAGCATATCCAGCGCGTCTATGAGATGTGCGAGCGCAACGTCTCCGAGACAGCGCGCCGGCTCAACATGCACCGCCGCACCTTGCAGCGCATACTGGCCAAGCGCGCGCCGCGTTAGGATCGCAGGGTGTCGCTTGGGGCCAAGTTTGTAACCAGCGGCGGAGAGAGCCCAATCGCCGAAGTCAGCGCCGCCCCTCATCGCCCTGCCGGGCACTTCTCCCCGTATAGTGACGGGGAGAAGTGGCTAGCCGCACCTAGGCGTAATTTCTGTAACGTTGGTGATTGGCGAAATCATAAATGACAGCGTCCCTCTCCCCGTCACTATACGGGGAGAGGATGCCGGCAGGCAGGTGAGGGGCGGCGCTAGCGCTTGGACAATGAAGCCCGCCAAACAGGCGGCTTAACGGAGGCGACATGCAGGATCTGAAGCAGCGGCCGGTTTCCGTCTTCCGCGAATTCCTCGATAGCGAAGCGGCCGGCGGCATCATCCTGATGGTGGCGGCGGCACTGGCCCTGATCGTCGCCAATTCGCCGCTCGCCGAAACCTATTTCTCCGCCCTCCACGCCTATCTCGGCCCGCTCAGTGTCTCGCATTGGGTCAATGACGGGCTGATGGCGGTGTTCTTCCTGCTCGTCGGACTGGAGATCAAGCGCGAGATGCTGGACGGCCAGCTCTCCACCTGGCCCCGGCGCGTGCTGCCCGGCATCGCCGCCGCCGGCGGCATGCTGGTTCCGGCACTCGTCTATGTCGCCGTCAACCGCAACAATGCGGCCGCCCTGTCCGGCTGGGCGATCCCGACCGCCACCGATATCGCTTTCGCGCTCGGCGTGCTGTCGCTGCTCGGCAGCCGCGTGCCGGCTTCGCTGAAGGTGTTCCTCACAGCCCTTGCCATCATCGACGACCTCGGTGCCGTCATTATCATCGCCATCTTCTACACCAGCGGCCTTTCGCTGGCTTATCTGGGTGCTGCCTTCGCCGTCATTGCCGCGCTTGTCGTGCTCAACCGCATGCGGGTGATGACGCTGGTTCCCTATCTCGTGCTCGGCGTCATCCTGTGGGTGCTGGTTCTGAAATCCGGCGTCCATGCCACGCTCGCCGGCGTGGCGCTGGCGCTGACCATCCCGCTTGAGCGTTCCGCCGGGATCGGCCACGATCTCGACCGTTCGCCCCTGCACCGGCTCGAGCACGGCCTGCACAAGATTGTGGCCTTCGTCGTCATCCCGATCTTTGGCTTTGCCAATGCCGGCGTTTCGCTCGCCGGTCTCAGCGTCAGTGCGCTGATCGAGCCGTTGACGCTGGGTGTCGCCGCCGGCCTGGTGGTCGGCAAGTTGGTCGGCGTGTTCGGCTCCTCGGCCCTTGCCATCCGGCTCGGTCTTGCCGACCTGCCAGCCAATGCAGGCTGGACGCACATGATCGGCATATCGCTGCTGTGCGGCATCGGCTTCACCATGAGCCTGTTCATCGGCCTGCTCGCCTTCGCCGGCGACGTGGCGCTGCAG
>NZ_RZPQ01000753.1:0-2812 GCF_003999135.1 Mesorhizobium sp. M7A.F.Ca.CA.004.06.1.1
GGTCCAGACCTCCATCTCGACACCGGAACTGGCGCCTTGCGTCCACGCCGCCTGTTTGAGCGGCCCGCGTGTCGAAGCGAGGCAGAAATTCTGGTCGTAGGGCAGCTGTTCGCCCTCGGTCTCCATGCGCAACGGCCGCGCCTGGCGGAAATCGAACGGCGTGCCGTCAACCGGCTTGACCACCCCGGTCGGGATCATGTCGCCATCGACCGGCAGATAGGCGCCGGCATTCAACATCATCCTGTGGTCGAGAATGTCTCCGGCGCCGCCATCGTCCAGGTTGAAGTAGGAATGCTGGGTGAGATTGCACAGCGTCGGCTCCTCACAGGTGGCTGTCAGCTCGACGCTAAGCGTGCCGGGGATCTTCAACCGGTAGGTGCAGGTGACATCAAGCGCGCCGGGAAAACCCATCGCGCCGTCGGGATCGTGCAGGGTCAGCGTGACGAAATCCCTGCCATGCAAGGAAACCGTCCACGGCCGGTGGGAGTAACCTTGCGAGCCGCCATGCAGCGTATGCTTGTCGAGGAAGTTTTGCTCGGTCTGGTAGCGGCTGCCGCCAATGGTGAAGCGGCCGTCACGGATGCGGTTGGCGTAGCGGCCAACGACAGCACCGAAGAACGCCGTATCCGTCTCGTAGCCTTCCAGGCTGTCATAGCCGAGCACCAGCGGAGCATCGTGCCCGGTCAGGCGCAGATCCTGGATGATCGCGCCCAGACCGATGATGTTGGCTGTGATGCCGCCGCCCCTGATCGTGAAGCGACGCACCTGCTCGCCAGCCTGCGTCGTGCCGAAAACCTCGCCGTCCTTCATCGCCATGCCCGTAAATGCCAGTTGATCCAGAAGACTTCGGCTGGTTTTCCCACGAGAGATGGGCAGGCTATCGGCCTGCTCATCTCAGGGATAGCCTATCAGAGGCCGAGGCCGCCGATGCAGACATATTTGGTGTCGAGGTAATCCTCGATGCCCTGATGTCCGCCTTCCTTGCCGAGGCCGGATTCCTTGACGCCGCCGAACGGCGCTTCCGGCGTAGTGATGAGGCCTTCATTGACGCCGACCATGCCGTATTTCAGCCCTTCCATCACACGGAAGGCGCGGCCGAGATCGCCCGTATAGAAGTAGCAGGCGAGGCCGAATTCGGTGTCGTTGGCGAGGGCGACGGCTTCCTCTTCGGTCTCGAACTTGAACACCGGTGCGACCGGGCCGAAGATCTCTTCCTTCATGAAGCGCATCTTGGGTGTCGCGTTGGCGATGACCGTCGGCTGGAAGAACGAACCGCCGAGCGCATGGCGCTTGCCGCCGGCGACTATCTTGCCGCCCTTGGATGTGGCGTCGGCGATCAGTTCCTCGACCTTTTCGACCGCCTTCTCGTCAATCAGCGGTCCCTGCTGCACGCCGTCCTCGAGGCCGGAGCCGACCTTCAGCCCGTTGCTGGCGGCAGCGAGCTTCTCGACGAACTTGTCATAGACACCGGCCTGAACCAGGAAGCGGTTGGTGCAAACGCAGGTCTGGCCGGAATTGCGGTACTTGGCGGTGATCGCACCGGCGACCGCGCGCTCGAGGTCGGCGTCGTCGAAAACGATGAACGGCGCGTTGCCGCCGAGCTCCATCGATACCTTCTTGACGGTGACCGACGACTTCTGGATGAGAAGCTTGCCGACTTCGGTCGATCCGGTGAAGGTGATCTTCGACACCAGCGGATTGGCGCAGATCTCGTCGCCGATCTCGCTGGCCGAACCGGTCAGGATGTTGACGACGCCCTTGGGGAAGCCGACTTCCTCGGCGAGCGCGCCCCAGGCGAGACCCGAATACGGCGTCTGCGACGCCGGCTTGACCACCGCGGTGCAGCCGGCGGCGAGCGCCGGGCCGAGTTTGCGAGCCAGCATCGAGGACGGGAAATTCCATGGCGTGATGGCGGCAATGACGCCGACCGGCTCCTTGGTCACCAGGATGCGGCGGTCCGCCCATGGTGAGGGCACGACATCGCCATAGGTGCGGCGGCCTTCCTCGGCGAACCACAGGATATAGGCGGCGGCGGAGCCAATCTCGCCCTTCGATTCGAACAGCGACTTGCCCTGCTCGATGGTCAGCAGTTCGGCCAGCACGTCCTGATTGTCCATCATCGCGTCATGCAGCTTGCGCAGCAGCTTCGAGCGCTCGAGCGCGGTGGTCTTGCGCCACGACTTGAAGGCGACGGCGGCGGCCTCGATGGCGCGGCGCGTCTCGGCCTTGCCCGACTTCGGCACGGTGCCGATCTTGAGACCGGTGGCCGGATTGTTGACGTCGACCGTCTGGCCGCTGTCGGCCTGCACCCACTCGCCGTTGATGAGATTGGCCTGCCGCATGAAATGGCTGGTTTTCTGAAGCATGGTCTATCCTCCGTTCAGCGCCCTGACGGGCCGGTCTGTGAAATCTTCGGTGAGCGTGCGCCATGGACTGAAGCCGGCACGCCGGAGCCACTGCTCTTTACCGAGGGCAAGGCCCGCAAGCAATCGCAAGATGGCATATAGGGCTTGGGCCACAGCGAGACGAGAGCAGGCGACGTGCTTACCCCGATGCCTTACCCGAAAACGTGCAAGACAACAGTCAGCCAGAAAGCGGTGGTGACGGCGGCGCAGGCCGTGGCGATGGTCATCTGGTTCGACGCCAACGCCTGGCCGGTGTTGAACTGCACCGCGATCAGATAGGAATTGACGCCGGATGGCATCGCGGCCACCATCACCGCCACCTTGGCCGTCAAGGGCGGCAAGCCGAGCAGCCAGACGAAGACCAGGACCAGCGCTGGCATCAGGAACAGCTTCAGCACCGAAAGCAC
>NZ_RZPQ01000754.1:0-2811 GCF_003999135.1 Mesorhizobium sp. M7A.F.Ca.CA.004.06.1.1
GCCATATCGACCGCATAGCTGTTATAATAGGCCTGCGCCTCTTCCATCGTCGGGCGGCAGACGACATGCGCAACCGTGTAGACGCCTACGTCGCGGCCTGCCTTGTCGGCCCGTTCGCGGATATCGGCGACATGCTTGCCGGCATCGCCCATTTCGGAAAAGGTCGTGAACAGATAGTCGCACCGGGCAGCGGCGAAATCGCGGCCCGGCCCACCGAAGGCGGCGTTCATGGTCACCGGGCGCGGAACCTGCAGACTGGCCGGCCGGCTGACGGCTTCCTTGAGGCGGTAATAGGTGCCCTCATAGTCGAGCGGCTCGGCCGAGGCATAAAGCTTTTCCAGGATTTCGATCCATTCGGCCGCCTGATCGTAGCCCTTCTCGACCAAAGGCGTGCCAAACATGCCGAATTCCTTCGGGTTCCAGCCGCAGACGATGTTCAAGCCCGCGCGGCCCTGGCTGATATGGTCGACCGTCGCCAGCGCCTTGGCGGCATAGAGCGGATGCACCAGCGGCACATGCACGGTCATGAACAGCCCGATCTGTTCGGTGGCCATGGCAAGAGCCGCCGCCCAGGTGAAGGTCTCGAACGACCATTCCCGCACCTTGTTGCGGCCGCCAAAACCGCGCCAGCGCGCGATCGGCAGCATGAACTCCAGCCCGGCGCGGTCGGCGATCTGAGCCGCCGTCACATTATCCTGCCAGCTCGCCGTCCAGCGTTCCGGAACGTCTGTGATAGCAAGGCCGCCATCGGCATTGGTCGAAAAGACGCCAAGCTTCAGTCTGTTCGGGCCGTGCAAAGGGTGTGGTTTGTTCATGTCGCGACCTCCCGGCGAGAGAGCACACGCTAGGCCCGCGCGGAGATATTTCAAGCCTGAAATAGCTTCGGGTCGCCATCGCTCGCGGGTATCGGTTCCAGCGGGCCGCATGGTGTCCGCCACGCAACCGACACCGCAGCTTTTTAAGCTTAAAACTTTCGCCTTGAAAAGCGCCGCACTTTGGATAAGCATTCCACAGTCGATGGCGATTGCCTTTGCCGGACGGGCTTGCCGGCCAGTCCATCGTGCAGACCAGTCCATCGTGCCGGCCAGTCCATCGTGGGTGCTCCGGGTGGGAGTCTCAGTTCTTGTCGTTCATACTGTCCCAGTCATCATCCAATGCGCGCCATGCCTTCGATGAAGTGCGCGCGCAGATCCGCGATCTGCAACAAAAAATGTCGCCAACCATGACCGCATTGGTCGCTGCCATGAATTGACGCCCTGCGGTGCGGGGCGGCAAAAAACCGTGCGGGAGCAACCCGCCCGATCAACAACAGAGGGAACACAAATGAGCTTCACACGTCGCAAATTGCTTCTTCTCGCCGCCGCCATCGGCATCGCCGCCGGCCCCGCCACCGCTTATGCCGCCGATGTGCTCAATGTCGGCGCCTACCCGACCAATCCACCCTTCGAGTACAAGAACGAGAGCGGCACTTTCGAAGGCTTTGAAGTCGACATCGTCAACGAAGCCGCCAAGCGCATCGGCATGACCACCGACATCGCCGACCTCGGCTTCCAGGCGCTGTTTGCCGCCACCACCTCGAAGCGCATCGATGTCGCCATCTCGTCGATCACCATCACGGCGGAGCGGCTGAAGTCACAGTCGTTCACCCAGCCCTATTACGATTCCGACATGGGCATCGCCACCAAGACCGACAGCGCGATCAAGGCCGAGGCCGACCTCAAGGGCAAGATCATCGGCGTGCTGTCCGGCTCGACCGGCGAAACCTGGGTCAAGGCGCATCAGGAAGCCGATGGCTTCAGCGACGTGAAGGGCTACGACACGCAGCAGAATCTGCTGCTCGACCTCAGCGCCGGCCGCGTCGATGCGGCCGTCAGCGACATTCCGGGCATGGAGTATTCCTTCACCAAGATGAAGGACCTGGTCGTCAAGGAGCGCATCAAGACCGGTGAGCAATACGGCCTGATGATGACCAAGGACCACCCGCTGCTGGGCAAGCTGAACGATGCGCTGAGCGCGATGAAGAAGGACGGCACCCTGGCCGCGATCCACAAGAAGTGGTTCGGCAGCGACGCGCCGGCCGACTCTTCGACCATGAAGGAAATGCCGCTGCCGAAGGCCTGAGCTGAAAGCTGCGCTGACATCGTGCCGGCTTTCCAGGCCGGCACGATTCATTTCACGTTTTGGCGCCGGCTTCTGCCGCAGATCACCTCGCCGTCGACGAGGCCAATTGATTTTAACGTGAGCACTCTTCGCTCTGGGGTTCGGGAACGCTCCGATGTCGCTGATCGACACCTTCTTCAACCCCGATGTCATCATGTCCAGCCTGCCGGCGCTGCTGCGCGGCTTCCTGAACACGCTGCTGCTCGGCATTTTGAGCATCGGCATCGGGATCCCCATCGGCCTGGGGATCAGCCTGGTGCGGCTCTATGCGCCGAAGCCGCTGCGCTGGCTCGCGGTCGGCTACACCGACATCTTCCGCGCCCTGCCGGTGCTGGTCGTGCTGATCCTGATCTACTACGCGCTGCCCTTCCTCGGCATACGCCTGTCGTCCTGGGCCTCGGCGGTGACGGCCTTCGCCTTCATCATGTCGGCTTACTCGGCAGAAGTGTTCCGCTCCGGCATCGAAAGCATTCCGCGTGGCCAATTCGAGGCGTCGCAGGCGCTTGGCCTGCCGTTCCTCCTGACTTTGCGCAAAGTGGTGCTGCCCCAAGCGATCCGCGTCGTCATCCCGCCGATGACCAGCAACTGCGTTTCGATGTTCAAGGACACCTCGCTCGCCTCGACCGTGGCGCTGCCGGAACTCTTGAAGGA
>NZ_RZPQ01000755.1:0-2807 GCF_003999135.1 Mesorhizobium sp. M7A.F.Ca.CA.004.06.1.1
ATGTAAATCTGCCTGGGGTCGAGGAACTGCGTGCCCGCACGCTGGCGCTCGGACCGAATGCCGGTGCCGCCGAACGCGGCACGATCCTGGCCCTGCTCGGGTCGATCGAGCGTGCGGAAATCCTGATCCATCGCATCGATGCCGAGCGCAGATCCGTAAACCGCCAAAGCGTGCTCGCCCGTGCGTCGGCACGCAAGGAAACCAGAGCAAGCCCGATGGGAGACCCAGGCCTGGTTCCGGCCGAGTAACGGTCCGCCGGACCATAACCACCTTCGTTCGGATTGCGGGTCAGGCAGGAAGACAGTCCATCCCGGTTCCGCCGGGATGGATCAGACCAACGCCAGCCTCTTCTGTAGAAAGATGCGGCTGCGGCCGATAGGGAAATCGGCGAGCGTTCCAAAGGTGACGCTGATAGACTTTGGCGGCATTCGGATTGAAGGTGTCGATCCAGGCATTCCGGCAACCGCGTGCCATGGCTTCCTGTTCGGCCGCATCCAGCATCTTGCCGGCCATATGCTGGCCGCGCAGCCGCTCATCGACCCAGAGCCATTGCACGTAGAGCCAGCCCCAGGCGGTGTAACCGGAAATGCCGGCGACGACCGCGCAATCCTCGTCGCGCACAAACACCACAAGCGCCTTCCTTTCGGATGCGCCGACATCGCCGTCGTTGAACGCCGCCAGCCTTTCGGCGAGAAAGGTAAGGTCTTCCGGCAAGGGATTTGCCGTCGTTTCAAGCGTCGTGTTCATCGCTTTTCCGAGATGGTTGCGTGTCGGCGTCGCCGCCATTGCGAAACTCTGATGCGGCAATGCCGTAGCGCTTGAGTTTGTCATAAAAGGTCTTGCGCGGTACGCCGAGCGCATCGATGGCGCCGCGCACCTCGCCACTATGGTCGCGCAGCGCGTCGCGGATGAGCTGTGCTTCGTATTGGCCGACCCGTTCGGGCAATGCTGCCGTAGGCTCCGGCGAATGCGCGGAGACCGCCCTCGTCCCATCTTCCGGACCGAGGCCGAGCGCAACACGGTCGGCAAAATGGGCAAGCTCGCGCACATTGCCTGGCCAGTCATGCGACTGGAGATGATCGCTGACCGCAGCGTTCATCTTCGCGACAGGCCGGCCGAACCGTTCTGCCGCCTTGCCCAGGAAATGCCCAAACAGCATCGGGATATCGCCGCGACGCTCGCGCAGCGGCGGGATGCGCAGCGTCACCACGTTAAGGCGAAAATACAGATCCTCGCGAAAATCACCGCGTTGGTCCGACCGCCCCAGATCGACCTTGGTCGCGGCGACGACCCTGAGATCGATGCGCCTGATGTCGTTCGAGCCAAGTGGAGTGAGGCTGCGTGTTTCGAGCACGCGCAGCAGCTTGACCTGGAGCGCCGGCGGCATGGATTCGATCTCGTCGAGAAACAGCGTGCCGCCGCTGGAATGCTCGATGCTGCCGATCCGCCGCCGCTGCGCGCCGGTGAACGCGCCCGCCTCATGGCCAAACAACTCGCTCTCGATGACCGTCTCCGGCAGCGCACCGCAATTCAGTGCCACGAAGGGTTTTGCGCGCCGTCGCCCCCATCTGTGCAGGAGGTCCGCCACCACTTCCTTGCCGGTTCCCGTTTCTCCCTCGACCAGCACATCGACGTTCATGTCGGCAATCTGGCGCAAGGTCTCGCGCAGTCGCTTGATGGCAGGAGCCTCGCCGATCAGCGGCAGGCCGTCAGTGGCGAGGGCCGCGGCTTCGCGCAGCCGCCGGTTCTCCATCACCAGCCGTCGCTTCTCACTCGCCCGTTTCAGCGCCTCGACAAGGCGCTCGCCGGCATAGGGTTTCGAGATGAAATCGTAGACACCGTCCTTGAGCGCGGCCACTGCGAGATCGACGTCGCCATGGCCGGTGACCAGGATCACGGGTATGTCCGGGTCGATCGCCTTGATGCGATCGAACAGCTGCAGCCCGTTCATGCCCGGCATGCGGATGTCGCTGACCACCACGCCTTCAAAGGTCCTGTCGACAACGGCAAGCGCTGCCTCGGCGGCGTCGCGCGCGACCACAGCGAAGCCGGCAAGCTCGAGCAATTGCGTTGTGGCGTGCAGCAGGTCCGCATCGTCGTCGACGAGCGCCACCAGCCCTGATCCCTCAATCATTCAATTCGCCTCAAATCGATGGTGAAGGATGCGCCGATGCCATTGCCGGGATCGAGCCGCAGCGTGCCGCCCAATTCCTGGGCGATCTCCTGCGAGATCACCAGCCCGAGGCCAAGCCCCTTCTCCTTGGTGGTCTGGAACGGCATGAACAGATTGCCGGCTGCTTCCGGGCCGAGACCTGGGCCGTTGTCGCGCACCGAAATCAGCACCCTGTCGTCGTGCTCGGCAAGTTGGATCTCTATGCGGGGATCGGGCTGGTCCTTCATAGCGTCCAGCGCATTCTGCAACAGATTGACCAGGATCTGTTCCAGCCGGATGCGGCTGGCCATGACCACCGGCGAGGCATTGCCGCGCGGCTTGACGATGGTCACGCCGGAATCACGGATGCGGCCCGACAGCAGCGACAGCGCGCCATCAATTGCCTCGCGCACCGGCAGCGGCGAAGCGGCAACCCCGGGTCGACGGGCGAAAGTACGCAAGGTGCCGGTGATCGCGCCGATGCGCTCGGTCATCGACACGATCGACGTCAGATTGCCGCTGGCCGGTTCGGTTTTGCCGGTTTCGAGAAAGCGGCCCGCATTCTCGGCATAGGTGCGGATAGCGGCGACCGGCTGGTTGATCTCGTGCGCCACGCCGGCGGCGATTTGGCCGAGGATGGAAAGCCGGTTGGCCT
>NZ_RZPQ01000756.1:0-2802 GCF_003999135.1 Mesorhizobium sp. M7A.F.Ca.CA.004.06.1.1
CTGATCGCCGATCTGGCGGCTGGGTCGGGCCTGCATTTCACCGACGCCGGGCGCATCAGCGTCGACGAGTTGGAGGAGCCGCTGGCGCTGGTCCATGCGACGTCCGAACAGCATCTGGAACCCGCCTGCCGGCCCAAACCCAGGGTTGCCGAGCCGGCCGCATTGACGGCGCGCGAAAGCGAGGTGGTGAGCCTCGTCGCCGACGGCAAGAGCAATGCCGCGATCGCCGCCGAATTGAGGCTGAGCGAACACACGGTCAAGCGCCATGTCGCCAACATACTGCTCAAGCTGGACCTGCCGTCGCGGGCGGCGGCGGCGGCGTTTTCGGCCAGGCACCCTGGCCCGCACGGGCCATGAGAGCCATGGCGCTTTCGGGCGAAGCGGCCATGGGCGGGTAAGCGCTATCAATTCTCTCCATGCAGGCCAGGCGGATGTCGTCGGGAAAGGTGCTGCGAACGGAGGAGGAAATGCTGACGTCGAACCAAACACTCAAATCGCTTGCGATAGCGGCAAGCGTCGGAGCGCTGTTCGCTATCGCTCCCGCAAAGGCCGAGGATGCGTCCGCGGCGGCTGCCTACAAGGATATCGAGGCGACGCTCGGCTCGGTGCCGGACATGTTCAGAACGCTGCCGGATGTGGCCGTTGCCGGCGCTTGGGCCGAGATCAAGGGCGTGCAGCTCAACCCGAAGACGGCGCTTGACGGCAAGACCAAGGAGCTTTTGGGCCTCGCCGTCGCGGCGCAGATCCCATGCCAGTATTGCATCTATTTCCACACCGAGGCGGCCAAGCTCAACGGCGCCAGCGACGAGGAGATCAAGGAGGCGGTCGCGATGTCCGCGATCGTGCGCCACTGGTCGACGATGCTCAACGGCAGTCAGGTCGATCTGACGACCTTCAAGAAGCAGGCCGACGACGTGTTCGCGGCCGTCAAGGCGAAGTCGCAGTGAGGAAATCCCTGCCCGGCGACGAGCGCCGGGCAGCCCTTCGACCATCAACCGCCCGGTCGCAAGACGGGCCAATGGAGGATGACATGCTGACCAAGACCCAAACAGTGGATGGCGCATCGATCAAGAAGGCCATCGAAACCCGTGACGGCAGGATGCTGTCGAGCTTCTATGCCGACGACGCGCTGGTGCGGGTGATCGACCGCAACAACCCGCCGAGCAAGCCGCGCGAGATCCGCGGACGCGCGGCGATCACCACATTCTGGGACGACATCTGCAGCCGGGCGATGACCCACAAGGTCGACACCACCATCGCCGACGGCGACAGCCTCGCCTTCACCCAGGCCTGCGCCTATCCGGACGGCACCAAGGTGTTCTGCGCGGCGATGCTGGAGCTGAAAGACGGGCGGATCGCAAGGCAGACCGTCGTGCAGGCCTGGGACGAGTAGACCAACAGCCTGTGGATCAACCGCGGCCTGGGCCGCAAACCTGGAGGAGAAGACGATGTTCAGCGCCAGATGGCAGATCGACGCCAAGTTCGGGCACAAGCAGACCGTGCTCGACCTGTTGAAGAAATGGGAACGCGAGATCGGCTCGCAGGTCGGCATCGACGAGCTGGAATTCCAGATCATGACCGGTTCGATCGGCGCGCGGGAGGCGACGGTCGAGTCCCATCACCAGGTCGAAAGCCTGGCCCAACTGGAGGCGTTCTTCGCCAAGATCGGCAAGATCGACGCGCATGCCAAATGGGGCAAGGAGATCGAGCCCTATGTCGTGTCGGGCACCAGCCTGTGGAATATTTATCGCATTGTGGAGTAGTGACTCTTCTCCCCGTTTCACGGGGAGAAGATGCCGGCAGGCAGATGACGGGCGGAGCCCGCTTTGCCAGGGACGCGCTGCCCCTCATCCGGCCCTTCGGGCCACCTTCTCCCCGTAAAGCGGGGAGAAGGGAAGGCGCTAGCTGTGAGCCACCATCACATGGCGCACGGCGGTGTAGTCTTCCAGCGCGTAGAGCGACATGTCCTTGCCGTAGCCGGACTGTTTCAGCCCGCCATGCGGCATCTCGTTGGTCAGCATGAAATGCGTGTTGATCCAGGTGCAGCCATATTGCAGGCGGGCGGCCGTCGCCATGGCGCGCGAGACATCCTTGGTCCATACCGATGACGCCAGGCCGTAGTCGCTGTCATTGGCCCAGTTCACCGCGTCGTCGACTTCCGAAAAACGAGTAACCGAGACGACCGGGCCGAACACTTCGCGGCGGACAATCTCATCTTCCTGCAGCGCGCCGGCGACGACGGTCGGCTGGTAGTAGAAGCCAGAACCCTCGCCCGGCTTGCCGCCGGTGGTGATCTCGATGTGCTTCAGTTCCGAGGCGCGCTCGACGAAACTCGACACGCGGTCGCGCTGGCGGCGGGAGATGAGCGGGCCGATCTCGTTTTCAGTGTCGTCGGGACGGTTGTATTTGATGGTCGAGACGGCCGAGGAGAGATCGGCGACGAGTTTGTCGTAGATCTTCTTGCCGGCGTAGATGCGGCAGGCGGCGGTGCAGTCCTGGCCGGCATTGTAATAGCCGAAGGCACGCAGACCGCTGACCACGGCGCCAAGATCGGCGTCGTCAAAGACGATGACCGGTGCCTTGCCGCCGAGCTCGAGATGCGTGCGCTTGACCGACTTGGCGGCCGCCTGCAGCACTTTCTTGCCGGTGGCGACGTCGCCGGTGATCGAGATCATGTTGACCTTGGGATGATTGATCAGCGTGTTGCCGACGCTGTCGCCGCGGCCGAGGACGACATTGACCACGCCTTCCGGCAGGATTTCCGCAAGTATCTTGGCAAGCTTCAGCGCCGTCAGCGGAGTC
>NZ_RZPQ01000757.1:0-2802 GCF_003999135.1 Mesorhizobium sp. M7A.F.Ca.CA.004.06.1.1
ATCCATACCGGTGACTGGAAGATCGATCCGGAGCCGACGATCGGGCCGAAGACCGACGAGGCGCGTTTCCGCGCCTATGGCGACAAGGGCGTTTTGGCGCTGATCTGCGATTCGACCAATGCGCTGCGCGAAGGTGAGTCGCCTTCGGAAGTGGCTGTGGGCGAGGGCCTCAAGGGCGTCATCCAGGCTGCCAAGGGCCGTGTCGCCGTCACCACATTCTCCTCCAATGTCGGACGCATCGTCTCGATCGCCAAAGCGGCGCGCGATGCCGGACGCCAGTGCCTGGTGCTTGGCCGTTCGCTGAAGCGGGTCATCGATGTGGCCGGCGAACTCGGCTACATGGACGGTCTGCCGGAGTTCATCGCCGAGGAGGATTTTGGTTTCATCCCGCGCGAGAACCTGGTCATCATCTGCACCGGCAGCCAGGGCGAGCCACTGGCCGCACTGGCCAAGCTGTCGCGCGAAGAGATGAAGTCGGTGTCACTGACGGCAGGCGACACGGTGGTGTTTTCCTCGCGTACCATTCCCGGCAACGAGAAGGCGATCCTCGAGATCAAGAACCGCCTCATCGACCTCGGCGTCAAGATCATCGAGGACGGCGATGCACTGGTGCATGTCTCCGGCCATCCGCGGCGCAGCGAATTGCGCAAGATGTATGAATGGGTGCGCCCGCAGATCGGCGTTCCCGTGCATGGCGAGGCGGCACATCTGGTGGCGCAGGGCTCGCTGATGTCGACATCGGGCATCGGCCAGGTGGCGCAGGTGCGCGACGGCGACATGCTCAGGCTTGCTCCCGGCCCAGCCACCATCATGGATCAGGTGCCGTTCGGCCGTATCTACAAGGATGGCAGACTGATCGGCACCGATCAGGCGATGGGCATCCGCGACCGGCGCAAGCTGTCCTTTGCCGGCCATGTGGCGGTCAATGTCGTCCTGGACGACAAATATGAGCTTGCCGGCGACCCCGACCTGGTCGCCATCGGCGTCGCCGAGGCCGATGGCCGTGGCGAGTCGCTGGAAGATCTGATGATCGATGCGGCAATCGGCGCGGTGGACTCCATCCCCCGTCAGCGCCGAAAAGATCTCGACCTGGTTCAGGAAGCAGTGCGGCGCGCCGTGCGCGGCGCCGCCAACGAAGCCTGGGGCAAGAAGCCGCTCGTGACTGTATTCGTCACAAGATGACGAAAGGGAGTAGGGGAGTACGGGAGTAGGGGAGTAGGAAGAGCAAACAGCTGACATATCTGTCTTTTCCCCTACTCCCCTACTTGGGAGTGCCAATGCTCGGACGTCTGAACCATGTCGCGCTTGCCGTGCCGGACCTTACGGCTGCCGTCGCTGCCTATCGCAACACGCTGGGCGCGGAAGTGACGGCGCCGCAGGCGCTGCCGGAGCATGGGGTGACGGTGGTGTTCGTCAATGTCGGCAACACCAAGGTCGAACTTCTGGAGCCTTTGGGCGAGGGATCGCCGATCGCCGCCTTCCTGGAGAAGAATCCTTCCGGCGGCATGCACCACCTTTGCTATGAGGTCGACGACATACTGGCCGCGCGCGATCGGCTCAAGGCCGCCGGCGCCCGCGTGCTGGGCGACGGCAATCCGAAGATCGGCGCGCACGGTAAGCCGGTGCTGTTCCTGCATCCGAAGGATTTCTTCGGAACGCTGATCGAACTGGAGCAATCATGAGCTGGGTTTCGTTCACCGCCCTGTTTTTCGCGACCTGGTGGGTGGTGCTGTTCGCCGTGCTGCCGTTCAGCGTGAGGACGCAGGACGATGATCGTGACGTGACGCTGGGCACGGTTCCGAGCGCGCCGCGCGGTCCCCACATGCTGCGCGCCGTGATCCGCACCACCATCGCCACCGCGATCCTGATGGGCATTTTCTATGGCCTGACGCATGGGCTTGGATACAGCCTCAACGACATCCCGCACATCGTGCCGGAATTCAGCCAAACCTTAGCCAAATAGCCGGCCCCGGCCCAAGAAGATTTGTCCGGCAAAGACGTTTTCATCCTTCGGAACAGCTTGGTTCCAGACAGGGATGCCGTGCCGTTTTGCGGCCGGACGAGCGCTGACGCTGGGTAAGGTGGTTTGGCAACGCGTTGCGCTAAGCAGATGATTGCACAAAAAAAATGCAAGGCACGAGGCCTTGCAATTTAAACGCGTCCGATCTGTTTCCGGTTTCCGGCGGCAGCGAGTAACCGCGCCTAGATCGCATCCTCCCAAGACTTTGACCGCGTAGGAGAGCAGATTTTTTTCTACCCTCTCGGTTATCGAGGTACATTAGCCTAAGGCGAATGAAAATGTCACGAAGAATTTTGCCTTGAAACGGGCATTCTCGTGCTGCACTGCACAATAGTGTGGCAGGCGTTGCTTGGCGAACGATCATCAAGACGCGCGCGGTGACCGGGAGGCCTTGCAGCGCCGTGGGTCTTCTGGGCGGGCGAAGGACGGTGCGACGCTTCTGATCCCGGCTATCCCGTGCTTTCTGAAATCGATTGCCGCTTTTCGGGCCGAAGCGTCCGGGTTCCCATTCCGCCTTGAAATGGCTATGAAGCCGGGTCAAGCAAGCCAAAGTCGCGCCGATTCTGGCGCGGCCCTCCTCACTCACGGACCTGTCCATGCGTTTGTCGCGCTATTTCCTGCCGATCCTCAAAGAAAACCCGCGCGAGGCCGAGATCGTCTCGCACCGGCTGATGCTGCGTGCCGGCATGATCCGCCAGCAGGGACAGGGCAGTTTCTCGTGGCTGCCGCTCGGCAAGCGGGTGCTGGACAAGGTCTGCCGCATCATTCGCGAGGAGCAGAAC
>NZ_RZPQ01000758.1:0-2800 GCF_003999135.1 Mesorhizobium sp. M7A.F.Ca.CA.004.06.1.1
GTCTCGCCCGGTGCGGCGGAGAAGGCGAACAGGATGTTTTCGGCGCGGCCAATCCGGCCGAGACCCGGCTTCACCTTGTCGGAGACATCCTTTGCCAGCGATGTCGCGCCGCGCCCTTCACCGCTGCTTCCCGAGAAGGGATCGCTGCGGCAGGCGTCGAGCATGATCAGGCCGACCTTGGCCGTGGCGGCCACGCTGTCGCGCACCTCTTCCAGCGGCAGGCTGGTCTTCTCCAGCGCATCGAGCGAGGAGGCGTCGGCATCGATCGGGAGCAGCCGGTTGTCGCCCGAGATTTCCACGCCGTGGCCGGAGAAGTAGACCAGCGCCACGTCGGCGCCTTTGGCATCCAGGCGAAAATCGTCGAGCGCGCGGCGCATTCGCCGCAGGTCGCGATTGGTTTCGAGGATGACCTCGAAGCCGAGCTTCTTCAGCGCCGCTGCCATCGCCTCGCCGTCATGGACCGGATTGGCGAGCGGCCGAACCAGGCGGTAGCCGTCCTCGGCTATGATCAAAGCCACGCGTCGCTCAGCCACCGCGGCGGCGGTGCTCATGAGCATCAGCAGCAAGGCAAAAAGCAAGCGCAAGTCGAACCGCCCCCCGGCTTGTCCATTTGCGCGAACATTCCACCTCTTTATCGCATGAGCAAGCAAGGCTTTTGGTGAAAAGCCGCCACTTTCAAGCGCCCCGCAGCGGCTTCAGCGCCTCGCTCCAGCGCAACAGCTCGTCGAGCATGGTTTTGGCTCCGCCCTGCACCTGTTCGCTGGCGTTGAAAGCGCCGTTCTCATCGAGCAGTTTCTGGTACATCGGCAGCGCGACGCCTTCCGAGATCGGCATGACGCCGACCGATGTCAGCAACGGCTTCAGCGCTTGCGCCGCGCGCAGGCCGCCGGAGACGCCGCCATAGCTGAAAATGGCTGCAGGCTTGTACTTCCATTCACGCGAGAGATAATCGACCGCGTTGACGATCGCCGGCGCCACGAAATAATTGTATTCCGGCGCCACGAAGACGAAGGCGTCGGCGGCATCGATCGCTTTCGACCAGGCCTTGGTATGGTCGTTCTTGTAATTGCCGAGCCTTGGATGGTGCGGTTCGTCCAGCACCGGAAGCTTGAACGTATCGATGTCGGTCAGTACCGGCTCGAATTTTCCATGCTCGCGCGCGAACGTCTCCAGCCACTCGGCAAAAACCGGTCCGGCGCGGCCTGGCCGCGTGCTGCCGATGATGATGTTCAACTGGTGCTTCAAGGCGGGCTCCTAGGTCTGGCGGTATCTGTTGGTGACCTACGGCAGGACACGGCCGCGGACAAGGCGGCACCGCCATGGAGGCGGTCACAATCGGCTGAACGGATCGCCTGCTGTGACGCCTCGGGCTGTATATTTGCGCCTGCCGTTCGGTCACATGGACGCCCGCATTGCCAGCCATTACATTGGGGTATCAGCGGAGCAGCCCATGGACATCCAGCCCGCCCCCTTCATTCCCCCGGCGCCGAAGCCGCGCACCACGCCGCCCTCGACGCTGGAGATGATCCGCATCGTCTACCGCAACCCGCTCGAATTGTGGGGTGAGCACACCTACAACGAGCCGTGGATCTCGGCCAGTGGTGTTGGTGGACATCTGATCGTCGCCAATGATCCCGGCCTGATCCGCCATGTGCTGGTCGACAATGCCAGGAACTACAAGATGGCGACGGTGCGTCAGAAGATCCTGCGGCCGATCCTGCGCGATGGCCTGCTGACCGCCGAGGGCGAGGTCTGGAAGCGGTCGCGCAAGGCGATGGCGCCGGTGTTCACGCCGCGCCACATCTTCGGCTTCGCCCAGCCGATGCTGAGACGCACGCTGGACTTCGTCGCCCGCTACGAAGACGGCGGCACGTCCGACATCGCCCATGACATGACGCTGCTCACCTACGACATCCTGGCCGAGACGCTGTTTTCCGGCGAGATATCGGGCGAGCCTGGCAGTTTCGCCAACGAGATCGACCGCCTGTTCGAGACCATGGGTCGCGTCGATCCGCTCGATCTGTTGCGCGCGCCCGACTGGCTGCCGAGGCTGACCCGTATCCGCGGCCGCAAGACCATGGCCTATTTCCGCAAGATCGTCACCGACACTGTCAAGATGCGCGAAGCGAAATTCAAGCGCGACCCCGATGCCGTGCCGCAGGATTTCCTGACGCTGCTGCTCAAGGCCGAGGGACCCGATGGACTGACGCGGGCCGAGGTAGAGGACAACATCATCACCTTCATCGGCGCCGGCCATGAGACGACCGCGCGGGCTCTGGGCTGGACACTGTATTGCCTGGCTGAATCGCCGTGGGAGCGCGACCGGGTCGAGCAGGAGATCGACCAGGTGTTGGCGCGCGAGCCCGATCCGACGAAATGGCTCGATGCCATGCCGTTCACGCGTGCGGCTTTCGACGAAGCGCTCAGGCTGTATCCGCCGGCGCCGTCGATCAACCGCGAGCCGATCGAACCGGAAATGTGGAAGGATCTTCATATCCCCAAGCACGCCGCGGTGCTGGTGATGCCCTGGGTCGTGCATCGCCACAGGAAACTGTGGGACCGGCCGGATGCCTTCCTGCCGGAGCGCTTCCATCCGGGAAATCGCGAAAAGATCGACCGCTTCCAGTATCTGCCGTTTGGCGCGGGTCCGCGCGTCTGCATCGGCGCCAGCTTCGCCATGCAGGAGGCGATCATCGCGCTGGCGATCATGCTGTCGCGCTTCCGCTTCGACACGACAGCCGAAACCAAACCCTGGCCTGTACAGAAACTGACCACGCAGCCGCAAGGCGGTCTGCCGATG
>NZ_RZPQ01000759.1:0-2798 GCF_003999135.1 Mesorhizobium sp. M7A.F.Ca.CA.004.06.1.1
TCATGGCGCCGCCCAGCCCCTGCAGGGCGCGCATCGCCAAAAGCATGCCGAAACTGTTGGCCATGCCGCACAGCGCCGAGCCGAGGGTGAAGGTGAAAAGCGCGAGCGCGAACACTTTTCGTGCGCCGAACCTGTCGGCGAACCAGCCGCTGACGGGAATGAATACGGCCAGCGTCAGGATGTAGGTGGTGATCGCCAGGTTCAGCCTGACCGGCGTCGTGTCGAGGCTGCGCGCGATGGCAGGGATCGCGGTGGTGATGATGGTGGAATCGAGCTGCTCCATCAGAAAGGCGATGGCGACGATGATTGGAATAATCAGTCTCAGCCTCGGATCGCGCTCGGTGGCAAATTGAGGCTGTTCCAATGCTGTTGCCATTCCGTCATGCAGGCGGCTGCCCCATTCCAGATGGCGCGTCCGCGTTCAAAGGCAAGGTCGCCTTCCGTGCGGCAAGCCGGCCGAGGCCCCGATCGCACAGCCTGTCTTATGGTCCGACGGATAGGCAAGCGGTAGTCATTTCCTCCTTGATGGAAGTCAACAAATTTTGACTGCCCGCCCCTTCGAGAGGAGACCGGCAAGACAGCGCATTGAGCGTCCAAACTGCGGACGCCAGGGCATTTGCGTTTCAGTGAACGCCAGTTCCGATTTCGTGTCGCAACGTGTCAGGTAAGAGGCTGTCTAACAGCCGCCATGAGCGCTTGACGAAGCAGCGAGATTGAGCCACTTGTCGACTAGTATACAAGTGGTGAGGCCATGCTTGAAGTTCTCGTTCGCGCGCCGCAGTCGCTGGAAGTCCGGCAGGGCACGATACCCCAGCCCGGGGCAGGCGAAGTCGTCGTTCATGTCAGCCGTGCCGGCATCTGCGGCTCCGACATTCACATCCTGCATGGCTCCAATCCGTTCGCCGTCTATCCACGTATCATCGGCCATGAATTCGCCGGCAGCGTAACAGCGCTCGGACGCAATGTGACCGGCATTGCGACGGGAGACCGTGTGGTGGTCGATCCCGTGGTGTCGTGCGGCCACTGCTATCCCTGCCGGGTCGGCCGCTCCAATGTCTGCGCCAACCTCGAAGTGATGGGCGTTCACCGCGACGGCGGTTTTCGCGCCTTCGTCGCGGTGCCGGCGGCAAATGTCATACCGGTTCCAAGGGATATGCCGTTTGGGCTGGCGGCACTGGCCGAGCCGTTTTCCATCGCCGCCAATGTGCTCGATCGTACCGGTTGCGGACCCGAGGACACAGCGCTGATCTATGGCGCCGGCACGGTCGGCGTCACTGTCCTGCAGGTCGCCAAACTCAAGGGCGCACGGTGCATCGTTGCCGATATCGACGAAGCCCGCCTGGAGCGAGCGCTCCGCTTCGGTGCCGACAGGGTGATCCACTCTGTGCGCGATCCCGTGCCGGCCGCGGTGCGCGGTGAAAATGACGGTCTTGGCCCGACGCTGGTCATTGACGGCGCCGGCATTCCCGCACTTCTCGACGAGGCTTGCCGGCTGGCCAGCCCGGCGGGCCGCATCGGCCTGCTCGGCTTTTCGGACGCCCCATCCAACCTCAGCCAGCAGGAAGTGGTGCGCAAGGAACTGACCATCGTCGGCTCGCGCCTGAACCGCCGGCTGTTGCCGCGCGTCGTCGAATGGCTGGCCGACAAGCGGCTCGATCCGCAAGGCATGATCACGCAGGTGTTCGCGGCGGCCGATGCACGCGCAGCCTTCAACTTGATCGAGAAGGAACCGGAGCGAACGCTCAAGGTTCAGCTGGACTTCTCGTAAGCCGGAATTAGCCCTCGACCAGCGCGACGGCGCGCAGCGGTGATCCGCTACCGCCTTCGATCGCCAGCGGCAAGCTGATCAGGAAGCACCAAGGCGGCAAGTCACCAAGCCGTGCGAAATTCTCGCCGATCAGGATGCCTGCTGAAAGCAACGTATTGTGCGCCGGGAAATCCTCGCTGCCGAAACAATCGATCGACAGGCAGTCCGAGCCGACGATGCGCGCACCGCGCTCGACCAGCAATTCGCTTGCTTGCGGCGACAGTCCTGGCCAGTCGGCGAGAAACGCAGCCGGATCGTCCCAGAGCCGGTCCCAGCCGAAATGGAAGAACACGGCGTCGCCCTGCCGTATGCGGCCATGTTCGGCCTCGAAAGCAAAGATAGAATCCGGCTCGACCGCCTGCCGGGGCTGACAGCCACGCGCATCGATCGTCACCATGCGGCCGAAGAAACGCTCGACCGGAATGCCGGAGATGGCAGCACCGCCGCGGATGAAATGGACCGGCGCGTCGAAATGCGTGCCGGTGTGCTCGCTCATGGCCAACGCATGGTTGCAGGCGACGTCGCCGCGGTCATAGGATTCCACCATCTCCTGGCAGTAATGCGGGTGCGTCGGCCACACCGGCATGCCGGGCTTCATCGGATGCGTCAAATCGACGAAGGAAACCGCCTCTGTTTCGAACAGCTTGGCGAGCGTGTCAGTGGCGGATGTCATCTGACGCGAGGCCTCGGCACGAGAACGACGATCAGGATGATCAGCACGCCGGTCAAAAGGAAGCGCACGCCTGCCTGGATGCCAAAGGTGTTGAGCATGGTAGACATCAGGTTGAAGAACAACGCAGCCCCCCATATGCCTACCGCGTTGGCCTGCCCACCAGCGACGCTGGTGCCGCCAAGCACCACCACGGCGATCGATTCCATCAGATAGGCGTCACCCATGTTGAGTGCTGCCCCGCCGCTGAAGCCGGCTTCCTGCTTGCCGGCTTCAGCGGCGGGGCCCCCCACCACATAGGTGAACCCCATCTGCTGGGGT
>NZ_RZPQ01000075.1:0-13529 GCF_003999135.1 Mesorhizobium sp. M7A.F.Ca.CA.004.06.1.1
AAGCGGCAACCTTCGACGACAAGGTGTTGGCACGCGACCGCGCCCAGGGCGTCTTCACCCAAACCTTTGTCGAGTTTTCCAACCGCATGATCTCGGCCTATCGCCTGAAGCAAGGTGCGGCGAACATGAAGAAATACGCGGATGTCTTCGCCCGCGCCGACCAGCAGTTCGGCGTTCAGGCGCCGATCATCGCCGCCTTCTGGGCGCTGGAGACCGATTTCGGCGCCGTGCAGGGCGACTTCCACACGCTGAGCGCCCTGGTGACGCTGTCGCATGATTGCCGCCGCCCGCAACTGTTTCGGCCTCAGTTGATACCGCTTCTGCAATTGATCGATCGCGGCGTGCTGCCGGCCGATGTCAGGGGCGCCTGGGCCGGCGAGATCGGCCAGACGCAGATCCTGCCCTCAGATTATCTGGCACGCGGCGTCGACGGCGACGGCGACGGCAAGATCGACCTGCGCGGCAGCGTGCCCGATGTGATCATGACCACCGCCAACAAAGTGCTGTCGCGCGGCTGGAAACGCGACCAGCCCTGGATCCAGGAAGTCCGCGTGCCCGAAGACATGCCGTGGGACCAGACCGGTCGCACCAACAAGCTGCCGCTGTCGCAGTGGGCGCAATGGGGCGTCACCTACCCCAGCGGCGCGCCGCTGGTCGACAACGGCCTCAAGGCAGGCTTGGCGCTGCCGATGGGCCGTAAGGGGCCCGCCTTCCTAGCTTATGACAATTTCGACGTCTATCTCGAGTGGAACCAGTCCTTCACCTATGCGCTGACCGCGGCCAACCTCGCCGCCAGGTTGGCGGGAGAAAAACAGTTCGATCCGCGCAATCCCGAGACCGGCCTCAACAACGAGCAGATGAAGGCGCTGCAGACCAAGCTGGAAGCCAGGGGCTACGATGTCGGCACTGTCGACGGCATTTTGGGTACCAACACCCGCGAGGCGATCCGCAAGGAGCAGATGCGGCTAGGCTTGCCGGTGGATGGCTGGCCGACGCCGGAGCTTTTGGGGAAGCTTTAGCGAATAGCGAATAGCGAATAGCGAATAGCGAATAGCGAATAGAAGGTAGTCCTTCCTTGCTGCTGTCTCGGCAAATCTTCCCTATTCGCTACTGGCTATTCCCTATTCGCTAATCCGCCATCGTCTCCAAACTGGCAAACCCCTGCGGCGCGTCGCCCTCGTCGAACGGCGTCGTCACCTCGACGAAGGTGTCGGGGTAAAAGACGTTGAAGCGGGTCCGCAGCGAGAGCGAATAGGCGCCGATATGGCCGATCTCGATCCAGTCGCCGGTATCGACCGTTTCCGGCAGCCAGAACGGCCGCGACAGGATGTCGACGGAATCGCAGGTCGCGCCGCAGACCTTGAACGGCACGATGTTCTTCTCCTCGCCATTGCGCGAGCGGATCGCAGGATCGGGAATGAAGCGCGCCGGCAGCGTGATCTTTCCGGTCCATGAATCCGACAGCGACGCCCAGATGCCGTCATTGATGTAGAGCCGCTTGCCCTTGCGCAGCAGCACCCGCACGATCAGCGACAGGCAGCGCGCCACGATCACGCGGCCCGGCTCGGCCACCAGCGGCATCTGGTCGAACTGATACTCTTTCAGATCGCCCGAAAGCCGCGACATGATCTGGCCGAGCGACGGCATCTCGATCTGCTTGCGGTTGGGGTCATGGCCGTATTCGGCGGGGAAACCGCCGCCGACGTCGAGCCCGGCAATATCGAAGGTCAGCCGGTTGCGCACCCAATCGGCGGAAGCCAGTGCCCGCTCATAGGTGTCGGGATCCTCGATCTGACTGCCGACATGGAAACACAGGCCAACCTTGTAGCCGGTGCGGTTCAGCCGCTCGGCCAGTTCGACGGCATAGGCCGGCCCGGCGCCGAACTTCTTCGACAGTTCGTAGGCGGCATGGCCCTTGGTCTGCACCCGCACGAACACGCTGATCGAGCCCGGATCGATATCGAGCGCCCGCACCACTCGCGTCAGCTTGGTGATCTCGTCCTCGTGATCCAGCGAAATGACGCGGATGGCGTATTTCTCCAGCGCCAGCTTGATGTCCGACTGCGCCTTGACCGGATGCATGTAGAGCATCTCGGCATCGGGAGAGACGGCACGCACGGCAGCGAACTCGCCCGGCGACGCGACGTCGAAAGCCTTGACGCCGGCTTCGACCAGGGTCTTCAGCACGATCTGCTCGCCATTGGTCTTGACCGCATAGGCGGTCTTGCCCGGGAACATGCCCATGAACTGCCTGGCATCCGCCATCAGCACCTGCGGGCGGAAGCAATAGACCGGATCGTCCGGGCGAAGCGCCAGTGCCGCCTCGCGGGCATTCTCGAATCGCTGCATCGACGAATCCTTGATCTAGCCTGCGCACAATTAATCCAAGCTAGCGGCTAATGAAAACAATTCTGTGTCTCGTACGGCTGACGCTGGGGCGCTAGGTCTTGGCGGCAGGCGTTTGCCATCAATCACGTTTCGGGTGGCCCTTGTCGCCGAACCGGATATGGCTTCTGCCTGACTGGCATACGTCTGGGAGGGCGACTCACATGGCAATGGCCGCGACATCCGCACCACGCGGGCCGATGGTGCTCAAGGATTGGGGGCAACTCCTGCTGCTCGGCGCGATCTGGGGCGGCTCGTTCTTCTTCGCGCGCATCGCGGTGGCGGAGCTCCCCCCGCTGGTGCTGGTGCTGTTTCGCGTCGCCATTGCCGCGATTGCGCTGCAGATCTATCTCGGTCTGCGTGGCCCGTCCTTTCGCCTCGCGCTTCCGCATGCCGGCCTGTTCTTCCTGCTGGCGCTCACCAACAATGTCGTGCCCTTCTCGCTGATCTTCGCCGGCCAGACGGAGCTCGGAGCCGGCATCGCCTCGGTGCTCAACGCGACAACGCCGTTCTGGACGTTGATCCTCGCCAACGCGCTGACATCGGACGAAAAGCTGTCCTGGAACAAGCTCGCCGGCATTGCGCTCGGCATCGCCGGCACGGCTGTCATGATCGGCCCCGGCCTGCTTGCCGGGCTCGGCGGCTCGGTCTGGGCCAAATTCGCGCTGATCGGGGCTTCGCTGTCCTATGCCGTCGCGCTGATGGTTGCCCGCCGCTTCAGGGGCGTGCCCTCGCCGATCATCGCCACCGGACAGTTGACGGCATCGACCATCATCATGATCCCGATCGTGCTCTTCACCTACGGTCCATCCGGCCTGTTCTCGGCCTCGCCGCCGGTCTGGGCGGCGGTGCTGGCACTGGCGCTGCTGTCGACCGCCTTCGCCTACATCCTCTATTTCAACCTCGTCGCCTCGGCCGGCGCCACCAATGCCTCGCTGGTCACGCTTGTCGTACCGGCCAGCGCGATGCTGCTCGGCTTCCTGTTCCTTGGCGAGCGGCTGGAACTGTTCGAAATCGGCGGCGTGGTGCTGATCGCGCTCGGCCTCGTCACCATTGACGGGCGGTTGTTCGGCCGACGTTAGAGCGCCGCGCGTCCACTGGACGCGCAAAGGATGCTCTAACCACCCAATTGCCCCCCGCATCGCGAAAGTTGAATTCGGCTTCCGCAGCGGTAGCGCTGCCATGACACGGCAGCGACACGAGTCGGCCACATTTTATTCACAGGCCTGAAGCCGGTTTTTGCTTAGGAGTTTCAAAGCCTAACGGCAAAAGACATGTCGCGGATTTCACAATCACGTCGCAATGCAGCACATTTTCCGCTTGCCTGTGGCACAAATGAACCTAGACTCCGTGACATAGCTCTTTAAGAGGAGGCTATGTCATGGGACTTACGAGGCCTATCAACGCATTGATGATCTGTGCTGCGTTCGCCTTTATCGGAGCCCTTATTATGGGCTTCCTTCCCTGACCGCCAAAGCGGGGAAGACCAGCACCCAAATAGTCCAACCAATTCAAAAGGCCGGGTTTTTCCCGGCCTTTTGTCGTTCAACCCACTCTCATGCCGCAGCTGATCCGGCGGCCGCCGCCTCGTGCGAGCGGATGCCGATCATATGACAGATGGCAAAGACCAGATCGGCGCGGTTCATGGTGTAGAAGTGGAAATCGCCGACACCGCGCTCGACAAGGTCCATCACCTGTTCGGCCGCCACCGCCGACGCCACCAGCGCATGCGTCTGCGGGTCCCGGTCGAGGCCTTCGAAACGCTCCGCCAGCCAGCCGGGCACATGCGCGCCCGCCCTCGCGGAAAAGTTCGCGACCTGCTTGAAACTGTGAACCGGCTGGATACCCGGCACGATCGGGATGTAGATGCCGGCGCGGCGGACGCGCTCGACATAGCGCTCGTAGAGATCGTTGTCGAAAAAGAACTGAGTGATGGCACGCGTCGCGCCATTGTCGACTTTGCGCTTCAGCATCTCGATGTCGGTGGCGAAATCGGGGCTTTGCGGATGTTTTTCCGGATAAGCCGCGACGGAGATGTCGAAATCAGCAATCGCCTTGAGCCCGGCGACCAGTTCCGCGCCGTTCTCGTAGCCACCGGGATGCGGCCGATACGGTCCGCCGACGCCGGAGGCCGGGTCGCCGCGCAGCGCCACGAACCGGTTGATGCCGATCGATTTGTAATCCTGGATGACCGCGTCGACCTCGTCGCGCGTTGCCCCGACACAGGTCAGATGCGCCGCTGCAGGAATACCGGTTTCCGTCAGGATGCGCTTTACAGTGCGCGCGGTGCGCTCTCGCGTCGAGCCGCCGGCGCCGTAGGTCACCGAGACGAATTTCGGCTTCAACGGCTCCAGCCTCGTCACCGTCTCCCACAGCCTCGCTTCCATCTCGTCGGTCTTCGGCGGGAAGAATTCGAAGGAAACCCTGACCTTGTCGCCAATGTCGGGGCGGCGGGAAAAGCGGAACTGGTTCATCAGGCGGTTTCCCTTATCTGCCTTGTGTCGTTGGAAGGATCGGCGATCAAGAGGCGCCGGTCGCGGCCAAGCCAGAGTTTTACGGTGAGCCTGGCCTCGTTGCCGCCACGCGGCTCGAATTCCTGACTGTCTTCAAGATCGAGGCCGGCTTCCGAAAACCAGTCGGCGATCTGCCGGTCGGAAAAGCCGAGCCGCATATGCGCGTGTTCCTCACGCAGGAATTCCAGCGCATGCGGCGCGAAATCGACGATGACCAGGCGTCCGGCCGGACGCAAAAGCCGCGCCGCCTCGTGGATGGCACGGGCGGGATCGTCGAGATAGTGCAGCACCTGATGGATGGTGACGAGATCGAAGGCATCGCGCTCGACCGGCGGTGCGAAGATGTCGCCCTGCCGAACCTGCGCGTTCGAAACGCCTGCCTTGTCCAGATTGGCGCGCGCCACGGTCAGCATCTCGCGCGACATGTCGATGCCGACACCACGCCGATAAAGCGGCGAGAAGATTTCAAGCAGCCGCCCGGTGCCGGTGCCGAGATCGAGCATCGACTGGAACGGCCGCTTGCCGACCAGTTTCAGCATTGCGGCTTCGACGGCGCGGTCCGGCACATGCAGCGATCGGATATGGTCCCAGCTTGCCGCATTCACGGAAAAATACGCGACCGCCCGGTCCTGCCGCTTGCGCTTGACCGAGGCCAGACGCTCAAGATCGCGCTCGACCTGCGGATCGGCGCCGCGAATGCCGGAAACCAGCCCCATGACGAAGTCCCGCGCGGAATCCGCATCCGACAGGCGGAAGAAGGCCCACGACCCCTCCTGGTAGCGGCCGATCAGTCCGGCCTCCAGAAGCAGCTTCAGGTGCCGCGAAACGCGCGGCTGCGACTGGCCGAGAATTTCGGTAAGATCGGAAACCGTGAGGTCACCGCGCGACAGAAGTGCCAGTATGCGCAATCGGCTGGATTCGGCCGCCGCCTTTAACGTATCCACCATAGTGTCGAGCGAGACATGCATCAGCGTATTCTCTTTGAAAAGATATAAACATATGTTTATGTCGATTTTAGCGACCTTGCAAGCGCTATGTCGCTTCCGGACAAGAAAATGCCGCTTGTGTGGCGTTTTAAGAGACGTGGACCATGACTGAAACGCGTGAGATGTTCGAGGCGCGCGAAGGCGAGCAGAGGCTGGAGAACGATCCGGCCTTGATGCCGCCTGATGGCGGGATCGTCTTCATCGGCCGCATTGCCTCGCCATGGACGACGCGCGAAACCTGCCCGAAGAACATGCGCGCCGCGCGCGAGACCGGGCAGAAGGCGGTGCTGACCATCGACACAGCCTACCGAAGTGGCCTGCAGGGGCTGGAGCGCGCCAGCCACGTCATCATCCTATCCTGGCTGCATCATGCGCCGCGGGACCTGATTGTGCAGAAACCGCGCCATGCCGCTGAAGCGAAAGGTGTATTTTCGCTGCGCTCCCCTGCCCGCCCCAACCCCATCGGGCTGCATGTGGTCCGGCTCGTCGCGCTCGACCAACGCACCGGCCGCATCGATCTCGACGCCATCGATGTGCTCGACGGCACGCCGGTCATCGACATCAAACCTTATTTCGCCTCGACCGACGCTATTGCCGAGGCGACCATCGAAGGGCGCGACGAGCCCGATCGGACCCGGCGGTGACGGCGCCGACCGGCCGCCGCCGCGCCATAGCCAAGGCGCTGACCGCTCTTCTGCCGCTGGCTCCCTATGCCGACATGGAGAAGATCCGCACCGACGCCGGCGCGGTCCACATGAAGACCTTGCCGCCGGGCATCGCCGTATGGCTGGCGACGATTGCCCATATCCGCCACATGCACACCGATTACGAGAAACTGCTGAGCGAAGGCTATGACCGCGACTCGGCGCGTTTCTTCGTCATCGAGCAGACCAACATCGTGCTCACCCGCTGGCGCGCAACCCGCCTGCTCGACGCCGACGACGAGGAGGAATGACCACGGCTACTTCCGCTTTAGCACGGCGACCGCATTGTAGGTCTGGCCATCGGCGTGGCCGACCCAAATCCAGGACAGATTGCCCTTGTAAAACCTGACGGTGATGTTGCCTCCGTCGATGCATTTGTCCCGACCGTAGGTGATGTTCTCGTGGTATTCCGCCGAAATGTCGTCCCTTGACGTCTGCGACAGCGATCCGCCGCAGCCGAGTGACGGATAGTCGATCGACGCGCTGCCATCGTTGATGGTCATGGCGATCGCCCAGTCGGCGCCGGCGTCACCCGCCGGGCTCTGGTGGCCATTGCCTACCCAGGTGCCGCTCAGCGACAGCACGTTCACCGCGCAAGGCAGGTTCTGGAAGATCGGAGTCAATTCGCCGCCGGTTTTCTCGCAGCGATAGGTCTGCCCGCCCTGGCACAATTCCTCGCCTTCGCGCGCGCACTGGGCGCGGGCGTCGCCCGCAGCGGCGAACATCATCATTGCCGCTGTGACGGCCCCAAACCTGCCCATTTTCCCCTCCCGTTCAGACCCGGAACGATACGGCAATCGCGATCGAATGTATCGGCCAGATCGTCATGGAGGCCGAACAGCGCCGGGCGGGTGGCTCTATGCCTTCTGCCCAGCGCCGCTAGCCTCTCGCCTGCGTGACAGGAGGCCCCGATGAGCCGGACAATGGCAACACAGGACGAGAAGCGACCGCCCGTCGTCGACGACCGCCATGTCGACCCGCACTCCTATCCCGAGGGGGTCGCTTTCCTCGACGGCCAATACCTGCCGATGTCGCAGGCCAAGATCTCGGTGCTGGACTGGGGTTTTCTGCATTCCGACGCCACCTACGACACCGTGCATGTCTGGAACGGCCGCTTCTTCCGCCTCGATTTGCATCTCGACCGCTTCTTCGGCGGGCTGGAAAAGCTGCGCATGACCATCCCCTTCGATCGCGACGGCGTTACCGAAATCCTGCACAATTGCGTGGCGCTGTCGGGTCATCGCGCCGCCTATGTCGAAATGCTGTGCACGCGCGGCGCCTCGCCGACTTTCAGCCGCGACCCGCGCCAGGCGGTCAACCGCTTCATGGCGTTCGCCGTGCCGTTCGGCTCGGTCGCCAATGCCGAGCAGTTGCAGCGCGGCCTGCGTGTCGCCATCAGCGCCAAGATGCGCATTCCGCCGGCCTCGATCGACCCGGCGATCAAGAACTACCACTGGCTCGATCTGGTGCGCGGCCTCTACGATGCCTATGATCGCGGCGCCGAGACCGCATTGATCCTCGACTTCAACGGCAATGTCGCCGAGGGCCCGGGCTTCAACGTCTTCTGCGTCAGGGACGGCAAGCTGTCGACGCCTTCCATTGGCGTGCTGCCGGGCATAACCCGCCGCACCGTCTTCGATCTCTGCGCCGAACAAGGTCTTGCCGCCACCGCGGCCGATGTCAGCGTCACTGCATTGCGCGAGGCCGACGAGGTCTTCATCACCTCGACCGCGGGCGGCATCATGCCGGTGACCGAGATCGACGGCGCGGCGATCGCCAACGGCAAGGTCGGACCGATCACCAGCCGGCTGATGGCGCTCTATTGGGAGAAGCACGAGGATCCGGCGTGGTCGTCTCAGGTGAATTATCCCTGATAATTCAGGCGTCTTTTTCGAAAGATTCCGGTCGCCTCTGGAAAATCAGAGGACGGACCGTATATGCCCGAAAGCGGAGAGGCCTCCGCTTTCACGCAAAATCACGCCCGCAGGGGCAAGGTCTCCAAGATCATGACATCAAAGGTTTGGTTCATCACCGGATCGTCGAAGGGCTTTGGTCGCGTCTGGGCCGAGGCTGCACTCGCGCGCGGCGACAGCGTCGCGGCCACCGCCCGCGATGCCGGCACGCTCGCCGATCTCGTCGAGAAATACGGCGACAGGATTGCCGCGATAAAGCTCGACGTCACCGACAAGAAAGCCGTCGATGCCGCAGTCGCCGAGGCGCACAAGCGTTTTGGCCGGCTCGACGTCGTCGTCAACAATGCCGGCTACGGCCATTTCGGCGCCATCGAGGAGGTCAGCGAACAGGAAGCTCGCGACCAGATCGAAACCAATGTCTTCGGCGCGCTGTGGGTCACTCAGGCCGCACTGCCGATCATGCGGGCGCAGCGTTCCGGCCACATCATCCAGATTTCGTCGATCGGCGGCGTCAATGCCTTTGCCTCGCTCGGCCTCTACCACGCCTCGAAATGGGCGCTGGAGGCCTTCAGCCAGTCGCTGAGCATCGAGGTCGCGGAATTCGGCATCCATGTGACGCTGGTCGAACCGGGCGGCTTCTCCACCGACTGGGCCGGCCCGTCGGCCAAGATCTCTCAGCCGATCGAGGCCTATGCGCCCGCCCGTGCGAAGATGGCAGAGCGCCGCGCCAATTCCGTTGCCGGCGATCCAGAGGCCACCGGGCCGGCGATGCTGGCCATTGTCGACGCCGCCGAGCCACCGCTCAGGGTGTTCTTCGGCGACGGCGGCCTGCCGATGATACGCCAGGAATACGCCAACCGACTCGCCACATGGGACAAGTGGGACCATGTTTCCGTTATGGCGCAAGGCGCCAAGAAGAACCGCAAAGCTAACGCCTAGTGAGCTTGGCTACGCCGCGACGGCGGCGTAGCTCCTGCCCTCTGGTTGCCGCACAGCTATGCCGAATAGATCCACTGCTCCGGCACGCGCACCGAGATTTCTTCGCGGACCCTGACCGTTCCGGGCTTCTCGACCCAGGCGACGACGCCGCGCAGCCGTTTCGCGACTTTTGGGAACAACAGCGCGCCGGCTTCGACGTCGGCCATTCCGGCATTCTCGGCGATCGACCGGCCGGCGATGCGGCAAGGTCCGTTCTGTACGTCAATCTTGATGGTGACGCCGCCCTTGAAGAACAGCAGCGTGCCGGCCGGCAGCATCGAGAGGTTCGGCACCCCTTCGATCACAAGATTGGCGCCGATCCACTCCGGCCTGATCTCGGCCAGGCCCATGCGTTGGGCAACAACCGCCAGTTCGTCCGCTGCCACTATGGACAATTGCCGTTCGTTGCGCATTTCGGTGCCGCGCGGATACCAGGGCTCGCGCCCGCCCGCGCGGCGTGTCGGTCCGGCATGAAAATCGCCTGCTATGCCATCGAAATCCAGCAGCAATTCGTCCACCGGGCGCGTCTGAAAATGATCCGCCGGCGCCACGTAAAGCGCTGCCGCCTTGGCGGCAAGCTTTCGCGCGGGGATGATTTCGATCGGCTTTTCAGCCTCGGGGAAGAGATCCAGCATGGCGTTCTTTTCTCTCGTCATCCAGCGAATTAGCCGGGCGGACTTCGCGGCGTCCAGTCGAAAGTGCTGATCGTCCGATCAACGTCACCGATGGGATGGCGATCGCCAGGCGAGTGCCGTTCGCACCAGCCTAACGCAACAAGACGTATTGAGCGCCAAGGTGTATTCCGAGCACAGGAACGGAGCGTACTTTTGGGTACGTGAGTTCAGCCCTACCGCGACGCGGGGAAGCGTAGCCATTCGCCGGGCGGCCTCACCTGAATATCGACATACCTAGAGCATCCGCAACAGCGCACCGCCTATCGAATACCCCGCGCCAAAGGCGCAGATCAGGCCGAAATCGCCAGGCTTCATGTCGGCGTGGTTTTCCGACAGCGCGACGATGGCGCCGGCGCCCGCCGTGTTGCCAAGCCGCTCCAGCACCATCGGCGCGCGGTCGTGGTCGACCTCGTGGCCGAACGACAGTTTCAGGATCATCGCATTCATGCGTGCATTGGCCTGATGCAGCCAGAAGCGCCTGATCGCCTGCGGCGTCAGCCCGTGCTCGGCCAGGAATTCGACGATGAATTTCTGCCCGGCAACGGTGACTTCCTTGAACACCTTGTTGCCGACCTGCTTGATCAGATTGCCTTCCAGATTGATCATGTAAGGATCATCCTGGGCGGTGCGGGTGTGATAGCCCAGATTGGTGCGGATGTTGTTCGACATCTGCGTCCAGACGCGCGTGTCGAGCACTTCGAAGCGCCCCGGCCGCTTGTCGCCCTTGGCCAGCCCTTCGACCACCATCGACACCGAAGCGTCGCCGAAGATGAAATGCGTCTGCCGGTCGCGAAAATTGAGATGGCCGGTGATGATCTCGGGCGTCGTCACCAGAATGCGCTTGTGCGCGCCCGACCGCACCAAATTGACGGCTATGTGCAAGGCGGCCGCCGCCGAAGAACAGCCAAGCCCCATGTCAAAGCCCGCGCCCTTCGTCCCCAGCGCCTCCTGCATTTCGATGGCGATCGCCGGATAGGGCCGCTGGTGATGCGAGGCCGAGCAGATCACCAGGTCTATATCCGACGGCTGCAGCCCGGCATGGTCGAGGGCCTTCTTCGCCGAGGCTATGCCGAACTCGGCCTCCAGCGACAGCGCATCGTCGGGCCGTGCGGGAATGCGCGGCGCCATCCGGGTCGGGTCGAGGATGCCCTCGCGCTCGATCACATGACGGGTGCGCACGCCCGAGGCGTGGACGATGAAGTCGCTGTCCGATTTCGGCAGCGGCGGCTCGCCAGTATCCTGGCGACGCGCGTTTTCCAGGTCGACCCAGGCATTGAAGCTGGCGACCAGTTCTTCATTGGTGATTGTGGGTTCGGGGATCTCAACGCCGATGCCGCTGATGATGACGCGATGCATGTCCAGTCCGTCCCATCCGCAGGCGTTGCGGGCTTCATGTGGGCGCCGGAACGCTCCGGCGCAACAGTTTTCTCACCGAGGCGGTTTACGCCGGCTTAAACCAAAGATCTGGGCCGACTGAAGCCGATCCCTCGACATGGCCACAGCCAAAGCCAAGCGGCCCTAAGGCGCCGCGCGACATGGATAATCAAGCTCGTTTTGCGACAATGAAAATGCGCGGAAAGCGCAAGAGCACCTTGCCATCAGCCGTCTTCTGATAGGCCTTGGCGATCTTGGCCGTGTAACATTCGAGGAACATCGCCCTCTCCTCGGCGTCCAGCGGATCGAGGAACGGCTTCAGGCCCGTCGATTTCACCCATTCGACGATCGCCTGCGCGTCGGCAAGCGGATGGTTGTAGATGGTGTGCCAGATATCAAGCCGGTCGCTGAGCGGCGACAGCAGGTCATAGTAGAACGACACCGGCGGCAACGGCCCGCGTGCCGCGCCCTTGAGCTTTTCGGCAAATGGCATTTCGGCGGCGGTCTCCCGCATCAGGCGGTGGGAGTCCTCGCCCAGATTGTCGGGCATCTGGACGGCAAGCGCACCGCCTGGGGCGAGGAAGCCCATCAGCCGCTGGAACACCGCCGGATGGGTAGGCAGCCATTGGAACACAGCATTGGCGAAAATCACGTCGACCGGCTCCGCCGGCTGCCATTCGGAGGCATCGGCGAGATCAAAGGTGACCTCGGGCAGGCGCGCCCGCGCCTTCTCGATCATGTCGGGCGAAGTGTCGAAGCCGCTCACCTCAGCATCCGGCCAGCGCTCGACAAGCAGTTCGGTCGAGTTGCCAGGCCCGCAGCCGATGTCGACGACCCGGCGCGGGAAGTCCACCGGCACCTGCGCGACCAAATCCCGCGCGGGCCGCGTGCGCTCGTCTTCGAATTTCAGATATTGGGCGGCGGACCAATCAGCCATTTGAGCTCCTCATGCTGGTTGAGATCGCCGCCCTAAAACCCCTTACCGCGTCAGCCTCTTGTAGGTCATGCGGTGCGGGTTGACGGCATCCGGCCCGAGGCGGCGGATCTTGTCCTGCTCGTAATCCTCGAAATTGCCTTCGAACCATTCGACATGGCTGTCGCCCTCGAAGGCGAGGATGTGCGTCGCCAGGCGATCGAGGAACATACGATCGTGCGAGATGATGACGGCGCAGCCGCCGAAGTTTTCCAGCGCGTCTTCGAGTGCGGCCAGCGTTTCCGTATCGAGATCGTTGGTCGGTTCGTCGAGCAGCAGCACATTGCCGCCGGTCTTCAGCATCTTGGCCAGATGCACGCGGTTGCGCTGACCGCCGGACAGATTGCCGACCTTCTGCTGCTGGTCGCCGCCACGGAAGTTGAACGACGCGCAATAGGCACGCGTGTTGGCTTCGAACTTGCCGAGCTTGACCACTTCGGCGCCGCCGGAAATCTCTTCCCACACCGTCTTTGACGGATCGAGCGCATCGCGGCTCTGGTCGACATAGCCGAGCTTGACCGTTTCGCCGACGCGCACAGAACCCGCATCCGGCTTTTCCTGGCCGGTGATCATGCGAAACAGCGTCGTCTTGCCGGCGCCGTTCGGGCCGATGACGCCGACGATGCCGCCGGGCGGCAGCTTGAATTCCAGGCCGTCGATGAGCAGCGTGTCGCCAAAGCCCTTCGACAGGCCTTCCGCCTCGATCACCACATTGCCGAGCCGCTCGCCATGCGGAATGACGATCTGCGTATCGCTCGGACGCCGCTTGTCGGCTGCATCCAAAAGATCCTGGAACGCCTGGATACGCGCCTTGGACTTGGTCTGGCGAGCCTTCGGGCTCGACTGGATCCATTCGCGCTCGCGGCCGATGGCGCGCTGGCGGGCATCGTCCTCGCGGCCTTCCTGCTTGAGGCGCTTGGCCTTGGCTTCGAGGTATTTGGTGTAGTTGCCCTCATAAGGAATGCCGCGGCCGCGATCGAGTTCGAGGATCCAGCCGGTGACATTGTCGAGGAAGTAGCGGTCGTGGGT
>NZ_RZPQ01000760.1:0-2796 GCF_003999135.1 Mesorhizobium sp. M7A.F.Ca.CA.004.06.1.1
ATGCGACCATCCTGGCGGTCGGCGCCGGCGAGGAGCGGGCGGTGGTCAAGAACGGCGAGATCAAGATCGCCACCGTGATGTCGGTGACGCTGTCGACCGACCACCGCGCCGTCGACGGCGCGCTGGGGGCTGAACTGCTGGTCGCCTTCAAGCGGCTGATCGAGAACCCGATGGGCATGCTGGTCTAGGACGGAGAGGGCGGTGCGGATCTTCTTCACCTCCCTCATGGCGTTTTTCCTGTCAGGATTGGCAGGCGGCCTGGTTGCTCAACAGCTGGCGGTCGCAACCCATGCTCAGGAAGAATACATTCTGGTGTTCATGACGTCGGTGCTTGTCACCATTGCTACGACGATCATGTTTTTCATCGCGCAGCTTTTTGCGAACGCACCGACGATCATCAACTGGCTGGGCCTCTGCGCAATTGTCCTGTTCGTGCTGATCGGGCTCGGCCTGATCGGTTGGACGTTCTCTCAGCCGGTCGATAAGCGCCAGTGGGGAGGTGACCTGCCGATCGTCGCCGGCCTGGTTTTGCCGAACCTGGCCACTGTGCTGGTTCACTGGCTGTTCGTGCGCTGGCGGTTGAGGCGCGGCTCGATTAACGCACAGGTGGGCGCATGAAGACGGTTCTTTGCTACGGCGACTCGCTGACCTGGGGCTACAATGCCGAAGGTGGCCGCCATGCGCTGGAAGACCGCTGGCCGAGCGTGCTGCAGGCAGCGTTAGGCGCCGGCGTGCAAGTGATTGCCGATGGCCTCAACGGCCGCACCACGGCCTTCGACGACCATCTGGCCGGCGCGGATCGCAACGGCGCCAGGCTGCTGCCAACGGTGCTGACGACCCATGCGCCGATCGACCTGATTGTCATCATGCTCGGCGCCAACGACATGAAGCCATGGATCCACGGGAATCCCGTCGCGGCCAAGCAGGGCATCCAGCGGCTGATCGATATCGTGCGCGGTCACGACTATCCCTTCGACTGGCCCGCGCCGCAGATCCTGATCGTTTCGCCGCCTGTCGTCAGCCGTACTGAAAATGCCGACTTCAAGGAAATGTTCGCCGGTGGCGATGACGCCTCGAAGTTTTTGGCACCGCAATATGCAGCGCTCGCCGACGAGGCCGGCTGCGGCTTCTTCGACGCCGGCAGCGTGGCGCAAACCACACCGCTTGATGGCGTCCACCTCGACGCCGAAAACACGCGAAACATCGGCAAGGCGCTGGCACCCGTCGTGCGCGTCATGCTGGAATTGTGAAGGAGAAAACCCGTGGCTGAGAACTACGACGTCATCATCATCGGCTCCGGCCCTGGCGGCTATGTCACCGCGGTGCGTTCCGCGCAACTCGGCTTCAAGACGGCGATCGTCGAGCGCGAGCATCTCGGCGGCATTTGCCTCAACTGGGGCTGCATCCCGACCAAGGCGCTGCTGCGCTCGGCCGAGATCATGCACTATTCGGATCACCTGAAGGATTACGGGCTGAAGCTCGACGGCAAAGTCAGCGCCGACACAGCGGCCGTGGTCGACCGCTCGCGAAAGGTCTCGCTGCGGCTCAATGGCGGCGTTGCCTTCCTGATGAAGAAGAACAAGGTCGATGTCATCTGGGGCGAGGCCAAGCTTTCGAAGCCGGGTGAGATCGCCGTGTCCAATACGGCCAAGAAGCCGATGGAGCCGCAGCCGCCGGTGCCGAAAGGCGTCAAGGGCGAGGGCACCTACACCGCCAAGCACATCATCCTGGCGACCGGCGCGCGGCCACGCGCGCTGCCCGGCATCGAGCCTGACGGCAGACTGATCTGGACCTATTTCGAGGCCATGGTGCCGAAGGAGATGCCGAAGTCGCTGCTGGTCATGGGATCGGGCGCCATCGGCATCGAATTCGCCTCCTTCTACCGCACCATGGGCGCCGAAGTAACGGTGGTCGAACTGCTGCCGGCAGTGATGCCCGTCGAGGATGCCGAAGTCTCGAAATTCGCGCAAAAGCAGTTCGAGAAGCAAGGCATGAAGATCATCCTCGAAGCCAAGGTGACCAAGGTCGAGAAGGGTGCGAACTCGGTCACCGCGCATGTCGAGATGAAGGACGGCAAGGTCGAGAAGATCACCGCCGATCGCATGATCTCGGCCGTCGGCGTCCAGGGCAACATCGAGGGCCTCGGGCTTGAGGCGCTAGGCGTGAAGACCGAGCGCGGCTGCATCGTCATCGACGGCTACGGCAAGACCAATGTGCCGGGCATCTACGCCATCGGCGATGTCGCCGGCCCGCCGATGCTCGCCCACAAGGCAGAACATGAGGGGGTCGTGTGCATCGAGAAGATCGCTGATTTTCCTGGCGTGCATGCCACCGACAAGCTGAAGATTCCGGGCTGCACCTACTGCAATCCGCAGGTCGCCTCGGTTGGCCTGACGGAAGCCAAGGCCAAGGCCGAGGGCAAGGACATCCGGGTCGGGCGCTTCCAGTTCGCCGCCAATGGCAAGGCCATTGCGCTCGGCGAGGATCAGGGTTTCATCAAGACCATCTTCGACAAGAAGACCGGTCAATTGCTCGGCGCCCACATGGTGGGTGCCGAAGTGACCGAACTGATCCAGGGCTTTGTCGTGGCAATGAACCTGGAGACGACCGAGGAAGAGCTGATGCACACCATCTTCCCGCACCCGACGCTGTCGGAGATGATGAAGGAAAGCGTGCTCGACGCCTATGGCCGCGCGCTCAACGCCTGATAGATTGAAAGCGCTGCTACAGATGGAACCCGGCGGCAAGGTACTTCGTTTGCGGATGCGTTTTCACGCATCACACAAGGAGAAGGCA
>NZ_RZPQ01000761.1:0-2796 GCF_003999135.1 Mesorhizobium sp. M7A.F.Ca.CA.004.06.1.1
GGCGCCGTGACGGCCGTGTTGAGCAATGTTCTCATCGGCCGCTTGAACCGCAAGGCGGTGCTGGTTGGTCTCAGCGCTCTTGCGGTCGGTTCCAATATCCTGGCGGCGCTGGCGACCGATTTCTGGCTGTTGCTGTTGGGCCGGGCCGGGCTGGGCATCGCTCTCAGCGCTTTCTGGGCACTTTCGGTCGCCGTCGTGGCGAGGCTGGTTGGCGCCAATGCGACAGGTCGGGGCATGGCGATCGTCACCCTCGGCGTCTCGCTTGCCACCATTGCCGCACCGTCGATGGGCGCGTTGATCAGTGACTGGATAGGGTGGCGCAGTGCCATGGCCATGACGGCGGGGCTGGCCGCGCTTGCCATGCTGCTGCAGTTTCTCAGCCTGCCGACCTTGCCTGCAACGGCAAGCAACAGCCTTGCAGATGTATTTCGGCTGACCCGGCGGCGCGGCATCCAACTCGGCATGCTGGCTATTGTTTTGCTGATGACGGGGCATTTTGCCGGCTCGGTCTATGTGCGTCCCTTCCTCGAACAGGTGACACTCCTTACAACCGGACCGATTGCCCTGGCTCTGCTCGGGTTTGGCATCGCTGCCGTGATCGGTAATGTTGCCGGCGGCCGCATGGCCGACACCAACATCCACATGGCCCTCGCAGTCACCGCGGCGTTGATGGCGGTTGCGGCACTTACTTTGGTGCTTTGGGGCTCGCATATGGGCGTTGCCTTCGGCTTCGTTACGCTGTGGGGTTTCGCCTTTGGCATGGCGCCGGTGGTGCTGCCGACCAATATGTCGCGCGCGGCGCCTGATGCGCTGGAGGCAGCGGGCAGCCTGATGGTCACCTCTTTCCAAATTGCCATCACCATCGGCGCGGTTGTCGGCGGCTATGTCGTGGACACCTATGGCGCGACCGGGCCTTTGACTCTGACCGCTGTCCTTGCCGCATCGACCGCCGTCTTGGCGCTGCTGCAGCCACGCAGCTGAACTTTGCTGCCGCTGATAAAATAGCCTGAATCCGGGCCGCCGCCGATGTTGCAGGCGCGATACACAAGTTGAGGCCGGGAACACGTTGCATCTTGCCGCAATCGAAGGCTAAGGACGCTCGGCTTCGGCCATTGGAGGGTGATCGACGATCAAGTCGCGCCCTTTTTGAGGAGATGACTGACATGAAGAAGTTTTTGTTTGTTGCCGTCGGCCTGGCGGTGCTTGCCGGTTCGGCTTGCTCGAAGGCGCCCGAGTGCACGGCGGAAATCGCGACCAAGAAGGCGCAGGACATGGCTACCGCGCTGCAGGAAGCGATTACCAAGGACCCGTCCAAAGCGGCTGATCTGACGGCCAAGGTCCAGGCGGTGACAACCAAGTATCAGGGCGCTACGACATTGGCCGACGCCTGCAAGGCCTATGACGAACTGACGGCCACAATCAAAGGCTAACGCCCTGATTTGAGATCAAGGCCTAAGCGCCTGATTCGATGGGTCAAGGGAGAGGGCGGTGACCGTGGGGTCGCCGCCTTTTTTTCGGATTTTCAGTTCGGCGCGATTTCAGTTCGGCGCGATGGAGCCGACTTCGACTGCGTCGACGCGCTTCAAGCTCATGCCGATCACCGGCACCAACTGGTCGTCGACGCGCACGGCAATAGTCACTGTCATCGAATTGTCGTCAGGGATGCGAGCCTGCATGACGCCGCGCAGCTGGTTGCGGTTGATGGTGAAGACCACTTTGCGGGCATCGACGACGTTGCCGCCGATGATGTCGAGGCCGGAACCGGTCGCGCCACCCATAAAGCTGCCCTTGTAGCCCTCGCGGCCCTTGCGCTCGATCTTGGCCGACATCGGCTGGGTGAACATGCCGACCCGGCAGCCGCCGTCGAGCGACATGCCGACCTTGCCGTCGGGCGTCGAGCCGGTGAAGCTGCAGTTGAACTTGGTGCCTTTGTACTTGCCGGCGACGATTTCGCCGGGACCGATCCACTTGCCTTCAGCAGACTGGAAGAACTGCTTGTCCGGCTCCGCCGCAGATGCCACTCCGGCAATGCCGACGACTGCCGCAATCACCGTTGCCAGGGGCAGGACGCTGGATAGAATTACGCTTTTCATCGACGACACCCGGCAACAAAGATGCTGTTTGGAACCCGTCTGACCATGAACAAGATTGGTTAATGCTTCGTCACCGAGGAGCCGCGGCAGAGCAGTCCGGTAACGATTCCGAATGTCCGGACACTCCAGCCTGTCTCACTTGCCGGATGGGGTCGTTTCACCATCTTTCCTGGTTGCGAACGATGTCAGCGCCGAGAGGAAGTCGCCCAATCCGGGACGCTTGGCGGCGCTGAAGGGCAGGGGTCGCGCCGTCTCCATCGCGGCGATGCCGATGCGCGCCGTCATCATGCCGTTGACGACGCCCTCGCCAAGCTTGGCCGAAAGGCGCGCGGCCAGGCCGTGGCCGACGATCTGCTGGACGAAACTGTCACCGACCGCGATCGAGCCGGTAACCGCCAGATGCGCCAGCACGCTGCGCGCCAGGCGGAAGAAACCCAGCGTTCCGGGCCGTCCGCCATAGAGCTCCGACAGGCGGCGAATGAGCCGCCCGGCCTCGAATACGACATAGGCGACATCGACCAGTGCGCGTGGACTGACCGCCGTCACCAGCGAAACGCGTTTGGCGGCCTCGAGGATCATCACCTTTGCCCTGGCATCGAGGGGGCCCAGAATTTCTGCCTCGGCCAGGCGCACGAGATTGCCGCCGTCGATGATTTCGCCGCGCAGTTCGGCCGGCGCGCGCTGGCCGGCCGCGGTCTCGGGT
>NZ_RZPQ01000762.1:0-2794 GCF_003999135.1 Mesorhizobium sp. M7A.F.Ca.CA.004.06.1.1
CGGCCAGCGCCTGGCTCATCCTGTCGGCGAGCTCGATCGGGTCAGGTCGGATCAGGGCAGGGGAACCGGTGTCGAATATCTCCGGGATGCCGCCGACCGCGGTTGCGATCATCGGCTTTCCCGCGGCAAGCGTTTCCAGGACGATATAGGGCATGGCTTCGGCGCGCGAGGGAACGATGATAAGCGCGGCAAGGGCAAAGGCCTCCCTGGCCGGCATCGGCGGCAGGAAGCGGACATGGCGCTCGAGCCCGAGGCGTTTCACTTGCCCGTGGTAACGCGCAAGGTCGTCGCCGTCGCCGACCATCACCGCGGTCAGTGCGCGGCCGAACTGTGGGCCGGCGAGGGCCAATGCGTCGATGAAGATATCCGGTCCCTTCAGGTCGCGCATCATGCCGATATAAAGCAGGTCGGCTGCGTCCGGCTCGGTGATCACCGGCTCGAATTCAGTGGCGCGCAGGCCGTTATAGACGAGGGTGTTGGGAATGGGCGGCTCGCCAACCTTGTGGCGATAGGTCCGCCGCTCATAGTCCGAGACAAACAGCAGATAGTCGGTGAAGCGAGCCATGAAGCGCTCGAGCGCGAAGAACAGCTTTCCGATGACCGTGCTCTCGTCATAGTGGAGCGAGCCGCCATGCGGCGAATAAAGGCGGGCTACGCGAGACCTTGATACCCGCAACAAAGAGCCGAACAGACGGGCATAGGCGCCACCCTTGGCGCCGTGCCCATGCAGTACGTCCGGCCGCAATTCCTTGATGATCCTGTATGTGCGCCAAGCCGAGGCAAGGTCGCCGGGACCGACATGGCGCTGCATCGGCGTGCGATGAATGCCGAGCGCCAGCATGCCCTTCATCTGCTCGAACAAATGTTCCTCGAACGCGCCGCCCGTCGTCGAATCGCAGACGATGCCGACCGAATGCCCGGCGGCGACCTGCGCCTCGGCCAGGTCGCGCACATGCCGGAAAATTCCTCCGACGGGTGAGCGAAAGCAATGGACGATCCTGAGCCTGTCCGCCACGTGGTGTCTGTCAGAACAGACGTTCGCGGACGTAGACCGTATCGCCCGGCAGCAGCGGGTCGGAGGTGACCACGCGGCCGGTCATCACCTTGCCGTTGATGTCGCGGGTGATGTCGACGCTTTCCTGGTTGGCGCGCGGCGTAAAGCCGCCGGCAATGGCGATCGCCTTCTGCACCGTCAGGCCGGGAACATAGGAATATTGGCCGGCGGCACCCACTTCGCCCATGACGAAGATCGGCCGGTAGCGGTCGATCTCGACCGAAACGTCGGGATCGCGCAGATAGCCTTGCCGCAATTTGTCGGCGATCTCCTTTTCCATCTGCTGCGCGGTGTGGCCGCGCGCCGGTATGGCGCCGACAAGCGGGAAGGAGAGATAGCCGGATTGATCGACACTGTAGGTGTTGGTCAGCCCGTCCTGCTCGAACACGGTCACGCGGACGCGGTCGCCGGCGCCAAGACGGTAGGGCTGATCGAGCACCTCATGGAAGGCGGCCGGCGTCGGCCGGTAGCTGGAACAGCCAGCCAGCATCGATACGGCAAGCAGCGCGCGAAACAGGGAAGCAGTGCTTTTCATGACCGGACAAGTACCTTCGACTGGGCCGCTGCGGCGTCGCAGCAAACATCAGGGATCGAGGCCCGTTATCATCCTGTTAGGGTTAATGGCCGGTAAAGGGAGCGGCCGACACGTGGCGCATCGGCAAGAGTTTTTGTGATTCTTGGCGGTTTTGTTTGCCGCCCGCCAGTAAACCCTAACGGAAACTTACCACGATCTTAACGGCTGAGTTACCATAGTTGTTTACGGTGCGTGCTGACCCAGTATCGGAGTAGGGATGCATGTCCGTTCAGTCCGCGGCCGCAGATGTCGATGTCGATCTCAGGCAGCTCTTCGCCAGTCTGGCGAGGAACTGGCTGCGTATAGTCCTCGTCGTCCTGTTGGCAACCGGGCTGGCCTTCGCTTTCGCCTCGCTGGCAACCCGGCACTACAAGGCCGAGACGCAGGTGGAGATCGCGCCGCGCGAATCCATCTACACGCGGCCGGCCAGCAACAACAATGACACCGACAAGCCTATTCTCGACGAACAGGGCGTCGCCACCCAGGTCCAGATCATTTCCTCCAACGAAATCCTCAAGCAGGTCTCGCAAAAGCTTGGTCTGGAAAAACTGCCCGAGTTCAATGAAGCGCTCGACATGTCGGCGGTGAGCCGCGCTCTGGTCCTGGTCGGGCTGAAAAGCGACCCGATGGAAATTCCGACGGAAGAGCGCGTGCTCAAGAAAATGCACGAGAAGCTCAACGTCTATGGCGTCGAGAAGACCCGCATCATTGCCGTCGAGTTCTCATCGGAAGATCCCAAGCTCGCGGCCGCCGTACCGGACGCCATCGCCGCCGCCTATATAGCGGGGCAAGGGGCGGCCAAGCTCGAATCGAACAGCGCCGCGGCAGACTTCCTGGCGCCCGAGATCGCCGACCTGCAGCGGCAGGTCAAGGATGCCGAGGCGAAGGTCGCCGCCTATCGCGCCCAGTCCGATCTCCTGATGGGTGGCAACAATTCGGTGCTGGCCACCCAGCAGCTTTCGGAACTGTCGAGCGAACTGTCGAAAGTGCGCGCCAACCGCGCCGCGGCCGAAGCGACCGCCGACGGTGTGCGCAGGGCGCTGCAGAATGGCGGTTCGCTGGATGCCGTGCCGGAGGTTCTGTCGTCGGACCTGATCCAGCGCTTGCGTGAGCGACAGGTCGAATTGCGCTCCAACATCGCCGATCTGTCGACGACACTGCTTGGC
>NZ_RZPQ01000763.1:0-2789 GCF_003999135.1 Mesorhizobium sp. M7A.F.Ca.CA.004.06.1.1
CGGCAAGACCATCATGGGCAGCGGCCTGACGCTGCACATGACGACGATCGTGCTGGGCCTGATCGCTGTTCTGGCCTACGCCTATTTCGGGGTGAGGACGCGCCGCAAGCGCGAACGCCATGGCTATGAGGCCGAGCCCTTTGCCCTGTTCGTCGTCAAGACGCTGGTCGGCAGCGCGCTGGCGCTGTTCCTGGTCTACCAGTTCGCCAGCTACAGGGGCCTGCCGGTGGTGCTGCTCGTCATGGGCGTGCTGATCTCGCTGTTCGTCTTCGTCACCAAGCGCATGACCATCGGCCGCCGTATCTATGCCATGGGCGGCAATTCCAAGGCCGCGCAGCTTTCAGGCATCAACACCGAGCGGCTGACGCTGATGGTGTTCATCAATATGGGCGTGCTGTCGGCGCTCGGCGGCCTGATCATCGCGGCGCGACTGGGACAGGCGGTGCCGGCCGCGGGCCTCGGCAGCGAGCTCGACGTCATCGCCGCCGTCTTCATCGGCGGCGCCTCGGCGATGGGCGGCGTCGGTCAGGTCATCGGCGCGGTGGTCGGCGGCTTCATCATGGGCGTGATGAACAACGGCATGTCGATTATGGGCGTCAATGTCGACTGGCAGCAGGTGGTCAAAGGCCTGGTGCTGCTCGGTGCCGTGATCTTCGACGTCTACAACAAGAACAAGGCTTGAACGGGCTTAAGAGCAATTCCAGGAAAATGTGAAACGGTTTTCCGCCTGGAATTGCGCCAAGACAATGAGTTAGAGCGGTTCGCCGTTTCCGTGAAACGGTGAACTGCTCTAGGCGAGGCAAGCAGGAGGCATACGATCGCGGCGCTGCCGGCAACCCGCCGGTAACAGAAGTCCCTGAGGGACCAGGCCCGCGAGCGCAATCCGAACTGAGAATTTAAACCGTGGCATGGACGAGGTCCCGGCCGCGCTGAGTAAGGTCTGCCGTTTTGGCAGTCCTGCCAAGGCAAATGAGAGAGGATTCATCATGCTGATCTCCCAGATCCTCGACGACGCCGAGACCATCCGCGTCGTCGCCCGCAATGGCGGCAAGACCCGGATCATCAATGGCGCCCGCAGCGTCTATTCGCTGGCGATGGAGGCCGCCCGCACCGGCGTCGGCCTCGTCGCGCTGATCGAACGCAAGGGGCTTGGCGAGACGGTCGATCTCGAGGCCGCTTACAAGAAGGGGCGGCTGCTGTCGCCGATCAATCACCCTGATCCGGCGCATCTGCACCTGACCGGCACCGGGCTGACGCATCTCGGCTCCGCCGCGACGCGCGATTCCATGCACAAGAAGCTGAGCGCCGACGGCGAGGAGCAGCTCACCGATTCCATGAAGATGTTTCGCATGGGGCTGGAGGGCGGCAAGCCGGCGAATGGCCAGATCGGCGTGCAGCCGGAATGGTTCTACAAAGGCAACGGCACGATGGCGGTGGCGCCAGGTGCCGCACTTCTGTCACCGGCCTTTGCCAAGGACGCCGGCGAAGAGCCCGAGGTGGCCGGCATCTATGTCATCGGCGACGACGGCGCACCTTTCCGCGTCGGCTTCACGCTGTCGAACGAGTTTTCCGACCACGTCACCGAGCGCGTGAACTATCTGTTCCTCGCCCATTCCAAGCTGCGCAACGCCTCGTTCGGTCCGGAAATCCTGATCGGCGACCTGCCGCCCGATATCCGCGGCACCTCGCGCATCGTGCGTGACAGCGAGGTGCTGTGGGAAAAGCCGTTCCTGTCCGGCGAAGCGAACATGTCGCACACCATCGCCAATCTCGAACATCACCATTTCAAATACGCGGCCTTCCGCCAGCCGGGCGACGTGCATGTGCATATGTTCGGCACGGCCACGCTCTCTTTCGCCGACGGCATCAGGACCGAGGCCGGCGATGTGTTCGAGATCGAGGCCGGGGACTTCGGCCTGCCGCTGCGCAATCCGCTGGAGATCGAAAAGCCGGTGAAGGTGGCTGTGAAGGCGCTTTGAGGTAGCGCCTTTTTCCTTCTCCCCTTGTGGGAGAAGGTGGATCGGCGCGTTAGCGCCGAGACGGATGAGGGGTGTTCCAGCGAAATAAGACGTTTGCGTTCCCTGGAACACCCCTCATCCGCCGCCTTCGGCGACACCTTCTCCCACAAGGGGAGAAGGGAAGAAGCGCCCAGCCTCAATAAATATCGAAGTCGAAATACTTGGCCTGGATCTTCTTGTAGGTGCCGTCGGCAACGATCGCATCGATGGCCGCGTTGAGCTTGTCGCGCAGGGCCGTGTCTTCCAGGCGCACGGCAATGCCGGCTTGCGTTTCGGTGCCCTTGACGTCGCCGACCAGCTTGCAGCAGCCGTCGCTTGCCTTCTTCAGCCAGTCCATCAGCACGAACTTGTCCGAGATCACGGCGTCAAGACGACCGTTGGTCAGGTCGGTGATCGCCTCTTCCTGGGTCGGATAGAGCTTTGCCTCCGCGCCTGCCTTGCCATACTCATTCTGGGCATAGTCGGCCTGCGTGGTCGAAGCCTGGGCGCCGACCGTCTTGCCGGCCAGTGCCGGTGGTTCGGTCGAGGTGAGATCGCTGTCCTTCGGCGCCACCAGAGCCAGCGGTGTCGTATAATATTTGTTGGTGAAGGCGACCTGCTTCTTGCGCTCCTCGGTGATGCTCATCGAGGCGATGATGGCGTCGAATTTCTTCGCCTGCAAGGCGGGAATGATGCCGTCCCAGTCCTGCGTGACGATCTCGCACTCGACCTTCATCTGCGCGCATAGTGCATTGGCGATGTCGATGTCGAAGCCTTCGACCTTGCCGTCAG
>NZ_RZPQ01000764.1:0-2785 GCF_003999135.1 Mesorhizobium sp. M7A.F.Ca.CA.004.06.1.1
CCGACAACGATGTGGCGGCGGCCCCGGCAATACGGGCGCCGGCCGATGCCGGCGCCGCGCCCGCCAACGATCAATCGGCAGGCGGCAAGACGGTCGAGGATGTCATCGTCGAATCTCCCGACGGCGACCCCGGAAAGGTTATTCCCGGTACGGGAGCGCCGGAAAAGAATTTCGGCACCATCACCGTCGACAAGAACGGCAATGTCATCGATGCCGGCGGCAACACGCAATCGACCGCGCCGGCGCAGGACACCGCGCCAGTCGCCGGGGCGGCGCCCAAGGCCGGAAAATCCGATACGGTGGTCGCGGCGTTGCCCGCCACCAACAACCCGGAAGAGCTTTACCGCAACTCCTACCAGTTCATCCTCTCGGGCGACTACGGCACCGCCGAGCAGGGTTTTCGCGATCACATCGCCCGCTTCCCCAAGGATGCGAAGGCGGCGGACGCGCATTACTGGCTGGGCGAGTCATTGCTCGGCCAGCAGAAATACCGCGACGCGGCCGAGACGTTCCTTGCCGCCAGCAAGGACTACCCCAAGGCCAAGAAAGCTCCCGACATGTTGCTGAAGCTCGGCGTGTCGCTGGTCGGCCTCAAGCAGCATGATGTTGCCTGTGCCACCTTCAGCGAGGTCGGCAAGCGCTACCCTGATATTTCCAGTGCGCTCAAGGAACGCGTCAAGCAGGAGAAGGCTCTGGCTGCCTGCTGATCCTTGTCCTACATGTCGTTGTCCTGAAACCGGGATCACTTTTGGGCGACATGCATTATGCTCGACACCGAGCCGGACCTTTCGACTAACCCTTTTTCGCATATCGATTTTACCAGCGGCGCTGTTGCGGCCGTGTCCGGCGGCAGCGACTCGACCGCCCTGCTCCTTCTTCTCAGACACCATCTCGACCGTAAGGCGCCGGCAACCAGGCTGCTGGCGGTAACGATCGACCACGGTTTGCGGTCCGGTTCGGCTGCGGAAGCGCAAACAGTGGCGAAGCTGTGCGCCAGACTCGGAATTTCACACCGCATCCTGACATGGTCGGGCCCCAAGCCATCGACCGGCCTGCCCGCCGCCGCTCGCGAGGCGCGCTACCGGCTGCTGGCCGAGGCGGCACAAGCCGAAGGCATCGGCCTGATCCTCACCGGCCATACCGCCGATGACCAGGCAGAGACGGTGCTGATGCGGCAAGCGCGCGAGGAAGGATTGGCGCGGGACGGGGGCCAAGGCCATGCCGAAATGGCAGGCCGGGGACTTGCCGGCATGGCGCCGGCCACCTTGTATGACTGGCGCGAGTGGATCGTTCGGCCGCTTCTCGGGTTGCGGCGCGAGGCGCTGCGCGACGTCCTGCGGCGTGAGAATGTCGGCTGGGCCGACGACCCCACCAATATCGACGCGGCCTTCGAGCGGCCGCGTGTGCGGGCAGCCCTTGCCGACAGCAACGGTGCGCAGCGCATCGACGATGCACTGGCGCTGGCCGCGCATGAGGGCCGCGCGCGCAGTCAACTCGGCCTCGCCGCCGCAAGTTTGATCGGCGATTTCGCGACCCGGCTGTCCTGCGGGCTCATTCGTCTTGATCCGCTCTTGCTGAACACAGGCGACGAGCGAGCGGCCGTCTATGCGTTGCGTATCCTGCTGGCCATGACCGGCGGAATTGCCTTCCTGCCGGATCAGGCCCGCAGCGAGGCTCTGTTCGGTCGGCTGAGGGCTGGATTTCTTTGCGCCACATTGTCGCGGACGGTTGTCGATTCCCGGCGCTCCGGCATCTTCCTGCGCCGCGAGGCGCGCGGCCTGCCCGCCGCCGCAACCCTTACTGGCAGCACCCTGTGGGATGGCCGCCGGCGCATCACATTGAACGACAGCAGCAGCGCATTGTTGATTGCCCCGCTAGGCACGGCAGCGGCGAAGCGGCTGGCGACGGGCCAAGGAAAAGCCCCGCCGAGCCTGATGCGCGCCGCGCTCGCGGCCGAACCGGCGTTGTGGCACGCCGGGGAATGCCTTGGTTTGCCTGGATATGAACTGAAGTCGGCGATGGTGGAAGTGCGGCCGGTCGTTAGTCCCTTTGCCCGCTTCCTGCCGTCCTTCGACCTGGCGCCGGCGCAGGCCGTCGCCGGGCTGATTGGCGCGGCCCCGGTCCCGCCCTTGCCTTTCAGCGGCCATAGTGCCGGCTGATGGTTGCGCGAAAGCTTAACCCAGACGTGCTGTTATGCTTGGCAAGGGGAGGTGCTCTCCCTATGTTAGGCGCAAGTTTCCTCTCATGACGCGTGTCCGCCCCGCGGACGCCAACGGGACAATTGATGAATCCGAACTATCGCAACCTCGCGCTCTGGGCGATCATAGCGGTCCTGCTCATAGCCCTGTTCAATCTGTTCCAGACGCCGCAGACGCGAGGGGCTTCCAGCGATGTGCCTTATTCGCAGTTCCTGCAGGATGTCGCGGCGGGCCGGGTCAAGACGGTGACCATCGCGGGCGCCCGCATCAGCGGCACCTACACCGACAATGCCAGCGGCTTCCAGACCTATTCGCCCGGCGATCCTTCGCTGGTCTCGCGGCTGCAGGACAAGAACGTCACCATCAATGCGCGGCCTGAAACAGACGGTTCCAATTCGCTGTTCGGCTATTTGATCTCTTGGCTGCCGATGATCCTCATCCTCGGCGTCTGGATATTCTTCATGCGCCAGATGCAGTCCGGCTCCGGCCGCGCGATGGGCTTTGGCAAGTCGAAGGCCAAGCTGCTCACCGAAGCGCATGGCCGCGTCACCTTCCAGGATGTTGCCGGCGTCGACGAAGCCAAGGAA
>NZ_RZPQ01000765.1:0-2771 GCF_003999135.1 Mesorhizobium sp. M7A.F.Ca.CA.004.06.1.1
GTTTGGCGATGCCGAGCGGGTCGAGATTGGCATGCAGATGGCCGCGCATGCGGTAGGCGCGGATCATCATGATGGCGCGCACCGAATCGCGCGTCGCCTGATGCACGTCGGCGTCGGACAGGACGACGCCGTTGGTGACCGCCTTGTCCTTGACTTTCTTTTCGATCGTCTTCTCGACGATACCCCAATTGCCGTCGAGCGCCGACACCAGTTCGCCATTGGCCTGCAGCGGCCAGGAGGGCTTGGCCCATGAGGCACCCTTGGCATTCCTGCGCACATCGCCGGCATCGTCCTTCAGCCCGGCAAAGAACTCCTGCCATTCGGGATTGACCGAGGCTGGATCGTCTTCATAGGCGGCATAGAGCGCATCGATGTAATCGGCGTTGCCGCCGTAAAGGAAAGAGGTGAGCGAAAATTGGTCGTTGGCCTGATCTTGTCTTGCCATTTTTGTCCGCGGAGCCCGGCTCCGTCTCCTGTTTTTGGAGGGAGTAGGGGAATAAGGGAATAGGGGAGTAGCGCTTTTTGCCGCTGCTATTTTCCCTACTGCCCTACTCCCCTATTCCCTTAACCTTTGATCGCCTCGACCAGTGTCGTGCCCAGCCTTGCCGGCGAGGGCGATACCTTGATGCCGGCCGATTCCATCGCCGCGATCTTGTCTTCGGCGCCGCCCTTGCCGCCGGAGATGACCGCGCCGGCGTGGCCCATGGTGCGGCCGGCCGGCGCCGTGCGCCCGGCGATGAAGCCGGCCATCGGTTTCTTGCGGCCACGCTTGGCTTCGTCCTTGAGGAACTGCGCGGCGTCTTCCTCGGCCGAACCGCCGATCTCGCCGATCATGATGATCGACTTGGTCTCCTCGTCGGCGAGGAACATCTCGAGCACGTCGATGAACTCGGTGCCCTTGACGGGGTCGCCGCCGATGCCGACGGCGGTGGTCTGGCCGAGGCCGACATTGGTGGTCTGGAACACTGCCTCATAGGTAAGCGTTCCCGACCGCGAAACAACGCCGACCGAGCCCTTGCGGAAGATGTTTCCGGGCATGATGCCGATCTTGCATTCGTTGGGCGTGAGCACGCCCGGGCAGTTCGGCCCGATCAGCCGCGAGGTCGAGCGGTCGAGCCTGGCCTTGACCCTGATCATGTCCATCACCGGTATGCCTTCGGTGATGCAGATGATCAGCGGGATCTCGGCCTCGATCGCTTCGAGGATGGCTTCGGCGGCACCCGCCGGCGGCACATAGACGACCGAAGCGTTGGCGCCGGTCTTTTCCTTGCCCTCGGCGACGGTGGCGAAGATCGGCAGGCTTTCACCCTTGGCGCCGGTCCACGTCTCGCCACCCTTCTTGGGATGGATGCCGCCGACCATTTTCGTGCCGTGATAAGCCAGCGCCTGCTCGGTGTGGAACGTACCGGTCTTGCCGGTCAGGCCCTGCACCAGCACCTTGGTGTTCTTGTCGACGAGGATGGACATGGGAGCCCTTTTCTAAAAACCGTTGATCGAGGAAAACATGGTCAGAGCCGCTTCAGGTCAGCGACCGTGAGGTCGCTCTTGGCATTGCCGGTGTTGAGCGTCGTCGCCGGCTCGAACATCAGCACGACCGGTTCCGCGGTGAGCGAACGCGGCCGGTGCTCGACACCGCGCGGCACGACGATGAAGTCGCCCTCGCCGAGTTCGACCGGACCGTCGCGGAAATCGATGGCGATGCGCCCGCGCAGCACGAGGAAGGCTTCGTCCTCATTGTCATGCGCGTGCCAATCGAAGACCTCGCCGAACTTGGCGACCTTCGCCTGGCTGTCGTTGACGTCGCCGGCGATATGCGGATCGAAGACCTTCTTGATCTTTTGATCCGCCGCCTCGACCAAGTTTATCTTGCGCGGAGGCATCCGCTCAGCCCTTTACCGCCGCCACGATCTTCTTGGCTGCATCGTCGAGATCGTCGGCCGACACGACGTTGAGGCCGCTGTCGTTGATGATCTTCTTGCCGAGCTCGGCATTGGTGCCCTCCAGACGCACCACCAGCGGCACTTCCAGTCCGACTTCCTTGACCGCGGCAATGACGCCCTCGGCAATGATGTCGCACTTCATGATGCCGCCGAAGATGTTGATCAGGATACCCTTGACCGCCGGATCCCGGGTGATGATCTTGAACGCCGCCGTGACTTTTTCCTTGGATGCGCCGCCACCGACATCGAGGAAGTTGGCGGGCTCGGCACCATAGAGCTTGATGATGTCCATCGTCGCCATGGCGAGGCCGGCGCCGTTGACCATGCAGCCGATATTGCCGTCGAGCGCGACATAGGCGAGGTCGTATTTCGACGCCTCGATCTCCTTCTCGTCCTCTTCGGTGGTGTCGCGCAGTTCGAGCACGTCAGGGTGGCGGAACAGCGCGTTGTTGTCGAACGACACTTTCGCGTCGAGCACGCGCAGCCGGCCGTTCTTCATGACGATCAGCGGGTTGACCTCGAGCAGGCTCATGTCCTTTTCGACGAAGGCTTTGTAGAGGATCGGGAACAGCGTATCGCCGTCCTTGGCAGCATCGCCGTCGAGCTTCAGCGCACCGTTGAGCGCCTTCAGGTCGGCCGATGTGACGCCTTTTTCCGGATCGATGGCGACAGTGATGATCTTCTCCGGCGTGTCATGCGCGACCGCTTCGATGTCCATGCCGCCCTCGGTCGAGACGACGAAGGCGATGCGGCCGACCGAACGGTCGACCAGGATCGACAGATAGAGCTCGCGTTCGATGTCAGCGCCGTCCTCGATATAGAGGTGGTGTA
>NZ_RZPQ01000766.1:0-2767 GCF_003999135.1 Mesorhizobium sp. M7A.F.Ca.CA.004.06.1.1
GTTCCATCAGCCGCTTCAGCCGATCGGCGAGGATGTTGGAGGCGATGCCTTCCATCGATCCGTTGAGCAGCTCGCGAAAATGACGCCTGCCGCCGAAGATCATGTCGCGAAGGATGATCAGACTCCAGCGATCGCCGAACACTTCCAGCGACAGGTTGATCGGACATCCGGACCGGCGATCCATGCTCATGAGATTTTTTCTCCAAAACCAGTTGCATTGTCGTATCAGTTTTATTATCGTGCAACCGATTGCAAAATGCAATCAGTATTGCAGGAGAGGAGGCCGCACCGTGACGACGACCGAACGCCCCGAAATCATATCCGAAACCTTTGGCGATCCGGCGAACCCGCCGCTGTTGCTGATCATGGGAGCGATGGCCTCGATGCTGTGGTGGCCGGAGGCGTTTTGCCGGGAACTGGCCGATGCCGGCCTGTTCGTGATCCGCTACGACAATCGCGATACCGGCCGTTCGACCAAATACAAGCCGGGAGAGCCGCCCTACACGTTCGATGATATGGCCGACGATGCAATGCGCGTTCTCGACGACCACGGTATCGGCAAGGCGAATGTCGTCGGCATGTCGATGGGCGGCATGATCGCGCAGCTTGTGGCGTTGGAACACCCGTCCCGTGTCGCATCGCTGACCGTCATCAGCAGCACGCCCGTGGGAACCGACACTTCGCACCTGCCGCAGACGAGCGATGCCTATATCGAGCATTCGGCCGAGGGCGCCAAAGTCGATTGGTCGGACCGTGGCCAGGTGGTCGATTTCATCGTCAGGGATGCGCGGGCGATCGCCAGCGTCGCACATCCATTCGACGAGGCCCGGATGCGTGCCTTTGTCGAGCAGGATCACGACCGCTCCGGCGGCTTCCTGAGCGCGACCAACCATTTCATGCTCAGGGGCGGCGACGCGTGGAAAGGCCGCTTGCATGAAATGACGGCGCCGCTGCTGGTCATCCACGGCACGGCCGATCCGATCTTTCCGGTCGAACATGGCGAGGCGCTGGGGAAGGCGGTCACCGGCGCGAAAATCATCCGGATCGAAGGTGGCGGCCACGAGCTGCATCCAAACGACTGGGATATGATTGTTGCCGGCATCGTCGCCCACGCCGCTTGAAGCGGCAAAAGCAGGCCTTGACGAGCAATCCTTGCCGCAGTGTTTACCTATGACGAGCATGCCCGGCGCCGGCCACCGATAAACCAGGAAACAGGCGAGCAAAAAATGTCCCTGACGCTTCATTTCCATCCGCTGGCCTCCTTCTGCTGGAAGCCGCTGATCGCGCTGTACGAGAACGCCACGCCGTTCAAGCCTGTCATCGTCGATCTTGGCGATGCTCAGTCGCGCGCGGCCTTCCTGAAGATTTCGCCGGCCGGCAAGATGCCGGCGCTGCGCGACGATGCGCGCGACCGCACGGTGCTGGAATCGACCATTGTTGTCGAATATCTGGCCGCGCATTATCCGGGGCCGGTCGACCTCGTTCCCGCCGACATCGACCTGGCGCTGGCCGTTCGCCAAGCCGACCGCTTCTATGATTTCTATGTGCAGGAGCCGATGCAGAAGATCGTCGGCGATCGGTTGCGGCCGCAGGACAAGACTGACCCGTTCGGCGTCGAGCAGGCCTGCGACCAGCTTCGCAATTCCTATGCCATCATCGAACAAGACATGCAGTCGAAGATCTGGGCGATGGGCGACACCTTCACCATGGCCGATTGCGCAGCGTCCCCGGCGCTGTTCTATGCCAACAAGGTCGAGCCGTTCGGCGACAAGTATCCGACCGTGAAACGCTACCATGACCGGCTGCTGCAGCGCTCCGCCTTCGCCCGGGTGATCGAGGAGGCGCAGCCCTACTTCAAGTTCTTCCCCTACAACAACGGTTGATCGGGGTTAGGCTTCCCAGAACTGATCGAGCCAGATGTTGAGTTTGAGGAAGCCGGTGCCGCTTACCGTATAGACGCGCCTTGTTCCTTCCGGCTTGGCGTGGACCAGGCCGGCATCGAGCAGCACTTTCAGATGTTGCGACACAGCCGGGCGCGAGACCGGCAAGCCGGCGGCCAGTTCGGTGACGGTTTTCGGGCCGCGGCGAAGTTCTTCCAGAAGATGGCGCCGATTGGGATCGGCAATCGCCATGAAGGCGTCGGAAAACATCATGCCTGTATTAGTGAGGCAAAGCCTTTCGAATCTCAACCGTCTGCTTCTGCTTTTCTTCTGGGATCGAGCCGCAATGCTTCCGGGGTGACCGAACGGTCGGCCGGCTGCGTCTTGAAGGCATCACGATCGCCGATCGGCACCGGCGCGCGGCGGCTGATGCGCAGCAGCGTGTAGCCTGCCAGGCAGAGATGCGCCAAGGCGGTCGCCAAGAACAGACCTTCCGGGCGCATCCAGCCCATCAAAGCGGCGGCGAGCAAGGGTCCAATCATCGTGCCGAAGCCGTAGAGCAGCAACAGCCCGCCAGATACCTTGACGAAATCCTCCGAGCGCGCGTGGTCGTTGGCATGCGCCACGGCAATCGAATAGAGCGTGTAGGCGAAGGCGCCATAGGCGGCAGTGAAGACGATGACGAAGACGCCGGAGCGCGGCTCGAACAGAAAGATCAAGAGCGCGAACAAAGCCCCGCCGAAAGCCGCTCCCGCCAGCACGAAACGCCGGTCGGTCTTGTCGGAGAGACGCCCGGCCGGAAGCTGCATCGCGGCACCGGCAACGACCACAAGGCTCATCATCAGGGCGATCTCGGCCGTGGAAATGCCGATGCGGGCGCCATAGAC
>NZ_RZPQ01000767.1:0-2757 GCF_003999135.1 Mesorhizobium sp. M7A.F.Ca.CA.004.06.1.1
GCCGAGGATCAGCACGATCGCGGCAAGGCTGGTCCAGCCGGGCAACACGTTCCCGACCGACCATTCGAGCAGCGTGTAGCCGAGCACGACCAGGCCCAGAAGCCCGAACATCATTCCGAGCAGCGAGGCGAACCGCAAAGGGACGATGGAGAAGCTGGTCATCGCGTCGACCGCCAGAAGAAGCATTTTCTTCAGCGGATAATGGGTGGTTCCGGCAAAGCGGCGGTGCCGCTCATAGGGAAAGGCCACCTGTTTCAGCCCGATCCAGCTCACCATGCCGCGAATGAACCTGTAACGCTCTGGCATCGCGTTCAGATGGTCGAGCGCGCGACGGTTCATCAGCCGGAAATCTCCGGTATTGGGGGCTATGTCGACGTCGACCATCCGGCGCAGCAAGCGATAGAACATGGACGCGGAGGCGAGCTTGAACCAGCTTTCGCCATCGCGCGTCAGCCTCTGGCCGTAGACCACATCGAAGCCTTCGTTCATCTTCGTCATCATCGCGCCGAGCAGTTCAGGCGGATCCTGCAGGTCGGCATCGAGAATGAGAATGCGCTGGCCGCGACAGAATTCGAGCCCGGCGCTCAACGCGATCTGATGGCCGTAATTGCGGGCAAGGTCGATGGCGACGACATGGTCGTCCTTTTCAGCCAGCTGGAGAATGGCTTCGCGCGTGCCGTCGGTCGCGCCATCGATGACAAGGACGATCTCGTAGGAAGGGCCTTGTTCAAGGCATGCGGCCGTTACCCGCCGATGCAGTTCGGCCACGCCATCCAGCTCGTTGTAGCATGGGATGACCACCGACAGCATGACGCCGCGTCGCGCGGTGTTTCTCTCCGTCTCCACCAAAGCCTTGCTCCCGCTATCCGATTGGGAATAGCGGCAATTGGTTAGAAAACAGATAAGCCAGCGGGATCGCTGCGGCAGTAGCCGGCAGTCTGCCATGCGCCTGGGCTCGGCTTGCGGCCACACTATGCTCGGTGTCTCGCTATCCCGCAGAACTCCCGGCTTGAAGCGGACAAGCCAAGTGCGTATGTCTGGCTGACGCCCTCTAGCCAGGGTACCTCAATCTGGAGACGGGCCTTGTCCGCATTGACGCGCTTTCTTGGCGACTCGCCGCTCAAGGTGATCCTGAAACTGCTGGTGGTGTCTTTCCTCGTCGGCCTGGTCATGAACGCCTTCGGCTGGTCGCCGATGGATGTGCTCTACGGCATCCGCAAATTCTTCATGGACCTGTGGAATCTTGGCTTCCACGCCATCGACCGTTTCCTCGGCTATATCCTGCTGGGCGCGGCTATCGTCGTGCCGGCGTTCATCCTGTTGAGGCTCGCCAACTACCGGAAGTAGAGCATGATCCCGAACCGCAGGTCCGCGTCAGCGAACCCTGGCACCCGGTTTTTGGACAAGATCGTACTATCGGGCGTGGCCCGCGGCCACCTCGAACAGGATGGCGTGGCGCGCGGCAAGCGTGGGCACGTCAGTTGAATAGCCACCCCCGATGACGCCGCAGACCGGAACGCCCCGCGTGCGAAAGTGGCTGATCACCATGTCGTCGCGGGCGCGCAGGCCGTCATCCGATAGCGACAGCCTGCCAAGCCGGTCCTCAGCATGGACGTCGACGCCGGCATTGTAGAACACGATGTCCCAATGGGCTTGGGCGGAGAGCTCCGGCAGGATGGCGGCGAGCCTCTTCATGTAAGCGGCGTCACCCGTGCCGTCGGGCAGCGCGACATCGAGGTCGGAGGCGATCTTGCGCACGGGGTAGTTGCGGTCGCCATGCATGGAAAAGGTGAACACGCGCGGATCATCAGCGAGAATATCCGCCGTGCCGTCACCCTGATGCACGTCGAGGTCGACGATCAGGATGTTTTGTGCCGCGCCTTCGGCGAGCAGCACCAGCGCGGCGACGGCGACATCGTTGAAGGTGCAGAAGCCCGCTCCTTGCGCGCGCCGCGCATGATGGCTGCCGCCGGCGGTGTTGCAGGCAATGCCGTGGCGCAAGGCCAGCCGCGCCGCCAGCACGGTGCCGCCGGTGGCAAGCTGCGCGCGCAGCGAGACGCGGGGTCCGATCGGAAAACCGATCTCGCGCTCGATCTTCTCGGGCACGCGGCAGTTGACGACCTGGTCGACATAATTCGCCGCATGGGCAAGCTCCAGCCATGACACCGGTGCCGGTTCGGCGGTGCTGAGCGCGTCGGGGCCGGCGAGGCCACGTGAACGCAGCGCCTCCATCAGCAGTGGATATTTGCTCATCGGAAAGCGATGGTTGGTGGCGAAGCCGGCATCGTAGTCGGGATTATGGACGATCTGCAGGGGCATGAACTGGATCCGGCGGCTCGCGCCAGGCCGGGGATTTCGGTTGGCCGTCACGGGAAGAGTGATTGCGCGGTGGCTGGAAAATGGGGCACATCGGCAGTTCGATCAAGCCGCAATCAGCAAGGCAGCAATCCTTGGACCAGGGTGCAACCCCAGCCGACGCCAGATCCCCAATCAACCCCGGATCATTTGTCGTCACCAATCGTTCCGTGCTCGCCATCGCCGTGCCGATGACGCTTGCCTATCTGACGACGCCGATGCTCGGCCTGGTCGACACGGCTGTCATCGGCCAGTTCGGCGATGCCGCCTTGCTTGGCGGCCTGGCGGCCGGCGCATTGATCTTCGACGTCGTCTTCACCTCTTTCAATTTCCTGCGCTCGGGCACCACCGGGCTTGTCGCACAGGCGTTTGGGCGCGGCGACGCCCTGGAGGAACAGGCGG
>NZ_RZPQ01000768.1:0-2754 GCF_003999135.1 Mesorhizobium sp. M7A.F.Ca.CA.004.06.1.1
GTCATAGGCGCCGCCATAGGCTTTGCGGGTGATGACGGTGATCTTCGGTACGGTGGCCTCGGCATAGGCGAACAGGAGTTTCGCGCCATGCTTGATCAGCCCGCCATATTCCTGCGCGGTGCCAGGCAGGAAGCCGGGGACATCGACGAAGGTGACGATCGGGATCGAAAAACAGTCGCAGAAGCGCACGAAACGGGCCGCCTTGCGGCTGGCGTCGGAATCGAGCACGCCGGCCAGCACCATCGGCTGGTTGGCGACGAAGCCGACGGTGCGGCCCTCGACGCGCCCGAACCCGGTGACGATGTTCTTGGCGAAGTTCTGCTGGATTTCGAAGAAGTCGCCTTCGTCGGCAACTTTCATGATCAGTTCCTTGATGTCGTAGGGCTTGTTGGCGTTGTCGGGAATCAGCCGGTCGAGCGACAAATCATGGTCGGTGACCGACTGGTAGCATTCGATCTCGGGAAGCTCCGATGTGTTGGAAGCCGGCAGCAGGTCGACCAGCCGGCGCATCTGCAGCAGCGCCTCGACGTCATTGTCATAGGCTCCGTCGGCGATCGACGATTTCGTCGTATGGACGGAAGCGCCGCCGAGGCTCTCGGCGGTCACCGTCTCGTTGGTCACGGTCTTCACCACATCCGGTCCGGTGACGAACATGTAGGAAGTGTCGCGCACCATGAAGATGAAGTCGGTCATGGCAGGCGAATAGACGTCGCCGCCGGCGCACGGTCCCATGATGACGGAAATCTGCGGAATGACGCCTGAGGCCAGCACGTTGCGCTGAAAGATCTCGGCATAGCCGCCGAGTGCTGCCACGCCTTCCTGGATGCGCGCGCCGCCAGCATCGTAGAGGCCGATGATCGGCGCCCGGTTGCGCAGCGCCATCTCCTGCACCTTGATGACCTTCTCGGCATGCGCTTCCGACAGCGAGCCCCCGAATACGGTAAAGTCCTTGGCGAAGAGGTAGACCGGGCGGCCGTTGACGGTGCCCCAGCCGGTGACGACGCCGTCGCCGGCGATCTTGGTGTTCTCCATGCCGAAGTCGGTCGAGCGGTGCTCGACATACATGTCGAATTCCTCGAACGAGCCCTCGTCGAGAAACACCTCGATGCGTTCGCGCGCGGTGAGCTTGCCCTTCTTGTGCTGGGCATCGATGCGAGCCTGGCCGCCGCCCATGCGGGCAATCTCGCGGCGGCGCTCGAGTTCCTTGAGAACGTCTTTCATCGATTACCTCCCAAGCCAGTGGCATTTCGTGGTAATCGTGCCGGCAAGCGAGCGCAAGCGCCGCTTGCGCCACGGGTTTTGTTGCGCTGCAGCATGACGCCCCTTGCATTTGGCGGCGAACTCAGCCATATGCAGCCCATAGGCGCTTGGGCCGGGAACGAATCCGGCCTTCTCGACGAATGAGACTGGTTGCGTCTGTTTTCCCTCTTTCCGGTATATCGGCCCTTTTTCCGGTAAATCACAAAGCGGTGAAAAAGCCCCGTGGCATGATGCCTGCGGGCACGACAGCGCAGCCGAGTGGACGAATACGTCCGCCCGCCTTGTCGTTCATCACAGATTTTTCGACGGCAGGTTGCGCCCTGCCGCCATCGATGTTTGCGGCCAGAAGCCGCGTGAAAGAAGATTATTTTGACCAACGAAAACACTTTGCCCGGTAGCACTGCGGAACTCACCGGTTTCGCGGCACTGGGTATTACGGGCGCGCTGCTCAAGGCCACCCACAACGCCGGCTTCGCCGAGCCGAAGCCGATCCAGGCACAGGCGATCCCCCCTCAGATGGAAGGCCGTGACATTTTCGGCATCGCCCAGACCGGCTCCGGCAAGACCGCGGCCTTCGCGCTGCCGATCTTGTCGAAGATCATTGCGCTTGGCACCAAGCGCCGGCCGAAGACGGCGCGTGCGCTGATTCTGGCGCCGACGCGCGAACTCGCCGTGCAGATCGAAGACACGATCAAGATCCTCGCCAAGGGTGCGCATGTCTCGACCGCGCTCGTGCTCGGCGGCGTGTCCCGCTTCAGTCAGGTGAAGAAGGTTGCTCCCGGCGTCGACATCCTGATCGCCACGCCCGGCCGGTTGACCGACCTTGTGCGTGAGGGCGACCTCGTGCTTGCCGACACCAAATGGCTGGTGCTCGACGAAGGCGACCGCATGCTCGACATGGGCTTCATCAACGACGTCAAGCGCATCGCCAAGGCGACGGCGCCCGACCGTCAGACGGTGCTGTTCTCGGCGACCATGCCCAATGAAATCGCCGAACTGGCCAAGGGCCTGCTGAAGAACCCGATCCGCGTCGAAGTCGCGCCGCAAAGCACGGCGGCGGCCGAGATCGTGCAGGGCGTCGTCTTTGCCCGCACCAAGCAGAAGCGCCAGGTTCTGTCGACGATGCTCGCCGACGAGGCGATGAAGTCCGTCATCATCTTCTCGCGCACCAAGCATGGTGCCGACAGGGTGACCAAGGACCTAGAGCGCGACGGCTTCAAGGCCGCCGTCATCCACGGCAACAAGTCGCAGAATGCCCGCCAGAAAGCGCTGAACGATTTCCGCGACGGCTCGGTGCGCATTCTGGTGGCGACCGACATTGCGGCGCGCGGCATCGACGTCCCCGGCATCAGCCATGTCGTGAATTTCGACCTGCCTGATGAAGCCGAGAGCTACGTCCACCGCATCGGACGTACCGGCCGCAACGGCATGGACGGCATCGCGATCACGCTTTGCGATCCTTCCGAGAACAGCAAGCTGCGCCAGGTCGAGCGC
>NZ_RZPQ01000769.1:0-2753 GCF_003999135.1 Mesorhizobium sp. M7A.F.Ca.CA.004.06.1.1
CCGATGCATTGCTCGGCCAATGAGGGTGCGGCCGGCGACGCCGCCATCTTCTTCGGCCTGTCGGGCACCGGCAAGACGACGCTCTCGGCCGATCCCTCGCGCACGCTGATCGGCGACGACGAGCATGGCTGGGGGCCGCACGGCATCTTCAATTTCGAAGGCGGCTGCTATGCCAAGACGATCAAGCTGTCGGCGGAAGCCGAGCCGGAAATCTTCGCCACCACGCAGCGCTTCGGCACGGTGCTGGAAAATGTCGTGCTCGACGCTGATGGCGTGCCGGATTTCAACGACGGAAGACTGACCGAGAACACACGCTGCGCCTACCCGCTGGACTTCATCCCCAATGCCAGCAAGACCGGCCGCGCCAACCATCCCAACAACATCATCATGCTGACCGCCGATGCGTTCGGCGTGATGCCGCCGATCGCGCGGCTGACCCCGGCGCAGGCGATGTATCATTTCCTGTCCGGCTACACCGCCAAGGTGGCCGGAACCGAAAAGGGCGTGACCGAGCCCGAAGCGACGTTTTCGACCTGTTTCGGTGCGCCGTTCATGCCGCGCCACCCTTCCGAATACGGCAATCTGCTGCGCGAGCTGATTGCACGCCACGGCGCCGATTGCTGGCTGGTCAATACCGGCTGGACCGGCGGCGCCTACGGCACCGGCAAGCGCATGCCGATCAAGGCGACGCGCGCGTTGCTTGCAGCCGCACTTGACGGCTCGCTGAAGACGGCCGAGTTCCGCACCGACCCTCATTTCGGTTTCGAGGTGCCGGTGGCTGTGCCGGGCATCGATAGCGCCATTCTCGACCCGATGATTCTGGACCCCCGGGCGACCTGGGCCGACAAGGCCGGCTACGACCGTCAGGCGGCACGGCTGGTCGGCATGTTCGCCGTCAATTTCGAGAAATTCGAAAGCCATGTCGACGCCGTGGTGCTGGGCGCGGCGCCGCGCATGCAGGAAGCGGCGGAGTAATCGCGCCACAGGGGTCAGCTTTCGTTGAAAGGCCCGGTTCGATCGGGCCTTTTCTTTTTCGATCCGCCGCGCCATGACTGCGGCATGGCGAGCGACGACAACATCATCATATCAGGCGATGCGGTGATCCATCCGGGCGACCTGCACGAGGATTTCATCCGCTCGTCCGGTCCCGGCGGCCAGAACGTCAACAAGGTGGCGACGGCGGTGCAACTGCGCTTCGACGCGGCCAACGCAACGGGTCTGTCGGAGCGCGTGCGCGAGCGGACGATCAAGCTTGCCGGCCAGCGTGCCACCAAGGACGGTGTCATCGTCATCGAAGCAGGCCGCTTCCGCACCCAGGAACAGAACCGGGCGGATGCGCGGGCACGGCTGACGGCATTGGTCGCCAAGGCCGCCGAACCGCCACCGCCGCCGCGCAAGAAGACACGGCCGTCGAAGGGTGCCGTGGAACGGCGGCTGAAGAGCAAGGCCGGGCGCGGCACGATCAAGAAGCTGCGGGGCCGGGTGGAGAACGATTAAGCACCACACCAATCACGCGCAAAACGACTTCCCATTTTGGACCGCAGATGCAAAGTTCAACCATTGCCATTAGCAAGGGAGACCAAGGATGGGCATGTTCGATTTCGTCAAGAGCGTCGGCAAGAAACTGGGCATCGGCGGTGACGACGAAGCCGCACCCACGGCCGACACACTCAAGAAGGAGCTCGATTCGCACAAGCTCGGCACCGATGGCGTCGAGGTCGTCGTCACGGGCGACACGGCGGTGCTGAAGGGTGTGGTCAAGGACCAGTCGATCTTCGAGAAGGCGGTCATCGCCGTCGGCAACACGCTCGGCGTCTCCAAAGTGCAGGCGGACGAATTGCAGGTCGCGCCAGCACCTGGCACGGCCGCCGCCCCCGCCAAGGAGCCCACCTTCTACACGGTGAAGAAGGGCGACAATCTCTGGAAGATCGCCGAGAAAAGCTACGGCAAGGGCCAAGGCGTCAAGAACACGGTCATATTCGAGGCCAACAAGCCGATGCTGACCCATCCCGACAAGATCTATCCGGGCCAGGTGCTGCGCATTCCCGACCTCGCCTGATCGGCGGCTGCCAATTCGACAAGAGCGGCGGCTTTCGGGTCGCCGTTTTCATTTGAACGTGACATTTTACGGTTCCGAACCATCCAAGAGGTAATCGAATCCGTGCTCGTCCTGCCCAAAGGCGTCCGCCACATGCCGGCCTACCTGTCGCGCAGCGCGCAGGAAGAGATGGTCGACGAGGTGGGACGGATCGTGCAGCAGGCGCCGCTGTTCGTGCCGGCCATGCCGCGCACCGGCAAGGAGATGAGCGTGCGTATGACCAATTGCGGGCCGCTCGGCTGGGTCACCGACAAGGAGCACGGCTATCGTTACCAGCCGGCGCATCCGGTAACCGGGGCGCCTTGGCCGCCAATTCCGGATGCGCTGCTCGACCTGTGGCGCGAGGTCTCGGGCTATTCGCACCCGCCGGAAGCATGCCTCATCAATTTCTACACGCCGGACGCAAAAATGGGCCTGCATCAGGACCGCGACGAGACCGATCTTTCGGCGTCGGTCGTCTCCGTCTCGCTCGGCGACGACTGCCTGTTCCGAGTCGGCCAGACCACGCGTGATGGCGCCACCAAGTCGTTCAGGCTGCAAAGCGGTGACGTCGTGGTGCTCGGCGGCGAGGGGCGGCTGTGCTTTCACGGCGTCGATCGGATCTATCCCTCGACCTCGGCGCTGCTGAAAAACGGCGGGCGGGTCAATCTGACGC
>NZ_RZPQ01000076.1:0-13518 GCF_003999135.1 Mesorhizobium sp. M7A.F.Ca.CA.004.06.1.1
CATGACCGCGTGGTCGTTCGCCGGGTCGAATCCGAATCCAAGACCGCTGGCGGGATCATCATCCCCGACACGGCAAAGGAAAAGCCGCAGGAAGGCGAGATCATCGCTGTCGGCTCCGGCGCTCGTGACGAAGCTGGCAAGCTGGTCCCGCTGGACGTCAAGGCCGGCGACCGCATCCTGTTCGGCAAGTGGTCGGGCACCGAAGTCAAGCTCAATGGCGAAGACCTTCTGATCATGAAGGAATCCGACATCATGGGCATCATCGGCTCATATCAGGCCTTTCCCCGTCAACTGAATTCCCGGGCTCGATCAAAGCCCCTGCCAGGAGCTAAAAATGGCTGCCAAAGACGTAAAATTCTCCCGTGATGCCCGCGAGCGCATGCTGCGCGGCGTCAACATCCTCGCCGACGCGGTGAAAGTCACGCTCGGCCCCAAGGGCCGCAACGTCGTCATCGACAAGTCGTTCGGCGCCCCGCGCATCACCAAGGACGGCGTCACCGTCGCCAAGGAAATCGAGCTTGAAGACAAGTTCGAGAACATGGGCGCGCAGATGGTCCGCGAAGTTGCTTCGAAGACCAACGACATCGCCGGCGACGGCACCACGACCGCAACCGTTCTGGCACAGTCGATCGTCCAGGAAGGCCACAAGGCCGTTGCCGCCGGCATGAACCCGATGGACCTGAAGCGCGGCATCGATCTGGCCGTGACCGAAGTCGTCGGCGCGCTCGGCAAGGCTGCCAAGAAGATCAAGACCTCCGAGGAAGTCGCCCAGGTCGGCACGATCTCGGCCAATGGCGATGAGTCGGTCGGCAAGATGATCGCGGAAGCGATGCAGAAGGTCGGCAACGAAGGCGTCATCACGGTTGAGGAAGCCAAGACCGCCGAGACCGAACTCGAAGTCGTCGAAGGCATGCAGTTCGACCGCGGCTACCTCTCGCCCTACTTCGTCACCAACGCCGACAAGATGGTTGCCGAGCTCGAGGACGTCTACATCCTCCTGCACGAGAAGAAGCTGTCCAACCTTCAGGCCATGCTGCCGGTTCTCGAAGCCGTCGTGCAGACCTCGAAGCCGCTGCTCATCATCTCGGAAGACGTCGAAGGCGAGGCTTTGGCCACGCTGGTCGTCAACAAGCTGCGTGGCGGCCTGAAGATCGCTGCCGTCAAGGCGCCGGGCTTCGGTGATCGCCGCAAGGCCATGCTGGAAGACATCGCCATCCTCACCGGTGGCCAGGTCATTTCCGAAGACCTCGGCATCAAGCTCGAGAATGTTGGCCTCAACATGCTCGGCCGCGCTAAGAAGGTGTCGATCTCCAAGGAGAACACCACCATCGTCGACGGTGCCGGCAAGAAGGCCGAGATCCAGGGCCGCGTTGCCCAGATCAAGCAGCAGATCGAAGAGACCACTTCGGACTACGACAAGGAGAAGCTGCAGGAACGTCTGGCGAAGCTCGCCGGCGGCGTTGCGGTGATCCGCGTCGGCGGTGCGACGGAAGTCGAAGTCAAGGAAAAGAAGGACCGCGTCGATGACGCCCTCAACGCGACCCGTGCGGCCGTCGAAGAAGGCATCGTTGCAGGCGGCGGCGTAGCCCTGCTGCGCGCTTCGGCCAACATCAAGGCCACCGGCGTCAACGCCGACCAGGCCGCCGGCATCAACATCGTTCGTCGTGCGCTGCAGGCTCCGGCCCGCCAGATCGCGGCCAACGCCGGTGCGGAAGCATCGATCGTTGCCGGCAAGATCCTTGAGAACAAGGGCGCGACCTTCGGCTACAACGCCCAGACCGGCGAATATGGCGACATGATCGCCATGGGTATCGTCGATCCGGTCAAGGTTGTCCGTACGGCTCTCCAGGACGCGGCCTCGGTCGCCGGCCTGCTGGTCACCACTGAAGCCATGATCGCGGAGGCTCCGAAGAAGGAGTCGGCTGGCGGCGGCGGCATGCCTGGCGGCATGGGTGGCGGCGGCATGGGCGGCATGGGCGGTATGGATTTCTAATCCAGCTCTGGCAGCTTTCGCAACGAGAGGGCGGCATCAATGCCGCCCTCTTTTTTTGCGAACCTCGGTCCGATGAACGATCGACGCCAACGCCGGCCATCGGCGTTAGGGCAACCTCAAAAGAACTGTCGAGTTGGTTGCGCGCGGCTTTGCGTCATCAGAGGCGCAAGGCGGTCGCGTGTGAGGATTGCGCGGTCCCATAGGCGGTTTCGGCATGTGCCTCACCTTCGACATCGACATTGCGGCCAAGCAGGAAATCGGCGGCTTTCGAGGCATGGCTTGCGGCGCGGAAGATGGCGCGGTTGTCCTCGCGCAAAACCGTCAGCCATGAGCCGATGTAGTCCGCATGGCGCACGGTCGGCTCGATGCCGAGACTGCTGCAGATGAAGGCTGATGCGATTTCGGCGACGAGTTCCTCGCGCGCATAGGTGTTGGACCCGAAGGAGCCGGATAGGTCGCGCGCGAGTCGCCTCGGGTGGCCGGTCCAGTGGCCAAGCTCGTGAAAGCAGGTCCGGTAATAGTCGATCTGGTGGAAGAAAGCCCGCTGCGGCGGCACCTGTATGGTGTCGCTGCCGGGCATGTAGAAGGCGCGCTCGCCGCCGATGCGAAAATCAGCGCCGGTTGCATGAATGAGCGCCTCGGCGTGCGGGACCATCTCGCGCTCAGGCAGAGGCTCGCCGGCGTCGTAAAGATGTTCGGGCAGATTATCGCACTGCGCGACATTGAAGACGGTGAAGCGCTTCAGGAAGGGCACCGCCTGCGGTTCGTCGCCATCGGTGTCGGCGCGTTGCTTTTCGTTCTTGGGAACAAAGCGGTCAGCGTGAACGATGGTGGTGCCGTGCTCGCCCTTTCTGACATTGCCGCCAAGCGAAAGCGCCTGCCGGAAGGTGAGCCAGTTCTGGCTGGGGAAACCGCGCTCGATGACCGCGCCCCACAGGATCAGGATATTGATGCCGGAATATCGGCGCTGGGTGGCCGCATTCCGCGGCAGGCCGAGGCCTGTCCTTGCCCTGCCCCACGGCTTGACCCATGGCACGGTGCCGCGCTCCAGTTCGGCAATGATGCGGTCGGTGATTTCCTGATAAAGGCTGGCGCCGGTGCGCCCGCCACTGTCTGCGCCAGCCTGTCGGCTGCCGCAACGTTTGTTGTTTGCACGCATCGTGATGTCCTCCGCTCTACAATCGCGCGCCCTCCCCGGAAGCGGGGTGGGCGGCAAAAGCGACCGGAAAGGCCCGCCGTCGGAGGCGGACTGCATCAGCAGGACCGGAACGGAGTGGAGGACCCGAAAGCGACAAGCGAAGGGTTGCGGGACGCCGCGGCGGGCCTAGAAGGGAGTGCTGCCCACCCTGCGCCAGGGGGAAGGCCACAATAGAAAGACGCCGGCCGACAGGCCGGCGACCGTCAGCAGCCGAAGGCTGCCCCGCGCCAGGGGGCGATGCCGCAGGGCCAAGACCGCCTGAGCTTGCCGAAGAAAAGCGGGCTCGGTTCACGAGCACCCGGCCAGCGACTTCAGGCGCGGGCGCTCAGGATTGTTGTTGGCGCCCACGGCAGCTGGATGACCGCAACAAGATTACGAGGAGCGACAGCAAAGCCAGCTGCCACAAACGGCACGCTCCGGCAACAACAGCGTGGCCGGTCTACAGATGCTGCCCCGCACGAGAGCCAGCACGCTTTGAGCGCGCATCGGCGATGCAAGCGTTGCAAGCTGGCCATGTCCACAAGGTCGGCGACCACTATATCGCCGACCACCAACGCGGGCGTACCGTCTAAGTGCAGACCTTTCGCGAGTGCGCGGACGCGCGCATTTCATCTGCGATGGCCGGATCTTGCATTCCCGCTTGAGCTGCTCAACGTCAAGGCCTACACGCGCTGCGATCTTGAGAGTGACCCTTCAACTGGGGGAAATCATAAGGGCGCGGTGGAATTCGTCGAACTTTCCCTGTTTTCTCGAGGCGAGTGCGGCAAAGGCTGGGAATTGGGAATCCGGTCCCAGGACCGGGAACTGTTTGATCACAAGCTTCAGATTGGGTTCATGCTTGAGGCTTTTTGGTAGTTGATATCAGCCAGTCTGCAATGCGGACAGTTGTGGTAGTCATTGAATATGACCAGAACGGCATCGCCTTGCGGGTTGCCGGCGATTGGCGAAGAAGATCGTTGTCGAATGCGCCGCTCCACTTTTGCCTGCGGTCGACCACGCCTGCCGGTGCAGGTTCGCGCTATATTGGCTCGCCAGCAAGGCGAGGAGTAAAAGAAGAGCTGCGACAGTGATGGCAGTCGGCTTAGACATGAGTCTCCAATCCATGGACGGCGTGGCAGCAACGGCCCGCCTTTTTGGTGTAAAATGGGTCGGTTTTGATCGTGCCCCGCAGTTGCTACAGGCGCACAGGTGCCGGTGCGATCTGGCGGTTTCTCAAATACGGCTTTGCGCCATCGGGTCCACCCCAATAGTTGAGCGTCGTTCGCACGGGGAATTGTGTTCACCACGCCGGGCGACTTGACCGTCCACCGCCAGAGCGCTGAACGGTCCGCTAGTGAGGCGCTCCCCGAATCGTCGTTTATCCCGCTCGCCCCGGACCGGGTGACAGCCAGCGTTGCCGCTACGCTGCGGAGAAAAACCGTCAGCGCGTGGCATTCGGACATAAGCTGATCAACGCCAAGAATAAGCCCCACGGAGGTGACCGGTGCGGCCGGAACAAGAAAGAGCGTTGCAGCCATTGTGACGAGGCCTGCACCGGTAATGCGGGTTGTTCCGTTCGAAGGGAACAATGCGACAAACAGCATGAGGATCCGGCAGCCGATCGGGAGATCAGTTTTCGTCGCTTGGGCGATGAAAAGGGCGGCGAGCATCATATTCGTGCCGTCCAGATTGAATGGAATGAGACCCACGACCGAATGCGTGGCGCCGGCCTTTTCCATCTTCTCCATGAGCGAGGCCAGCGCGGCCTCTGAGGAGGACATTGCGAGCAGCAGCTCGTCCTTGATGTATCGGACGAGAGAGAAGAGCGAGCGGCCGTTGTAGCGGCAGACCGCGCCGAACAGGACCGAGAGGAACAGGACCGAGAGGAACAAGACTTGCAGGATGTCGCCTTCCGCGAAGGCACTGGCAATCGTTGACGGGATGATGTTCATCAGGAAGCTGGTCACGGACTGCTCGTGAGCCGTGGCCACATAGCCCTTAACGGCTTCGACATCGAGCGAGGCCGGATCGATGTTGAGGCCGGCGCCAGGCTGAACGATATTCGTGACAATCAGCCCGACAACAAAAGCGAGCGTCGAGAAGGTGAGAAAATAGACCATCGCCTTGGCGGCAACTCGGCCGACCTTCTGCAGATCGCTCATGCCGGCAATGCCGGTCGCTATTGTCAGGAAGATGACAGGTACGGTGATTATCTTGACGACCTCGACGAAGGCATCGCCGAGCGGCTTCAGGCTGTGGCCGGTCTCCAAATGGAAATAGCCGATTGCGGCACCCAGGATTATGGCGGCAAGTACCTGCACGTAGGTCCGGGCAAAATGGCGCTTGCGGGGCGCTGCGATCGCGCGGGGAACTCTTGGAACCAACACCGTCTCTCTCCTTGACCGGATCGGGGTGGGGCTCCTCCCTCTCCCATGCAGTGCTCCGGTCGAACGCTGCGCCCACTTCGGCGCAAACGATGTGCCAAATAGCAAAGAGGGGAAAACGCGCAGGACCTCACGCAATGCTTGCGATTCGCTCTCCCACACTCGTGCAGTGGTTGCCTGTCGCAACTATGGAAGGCTAAATTCTTGGGAATTCCAAAGGTCGCTCTTTGCGTCGGCGCAGCTTGGCTGCCTGGAAGGTTCCCTCTTTGCCTTGCGGTCTGCGAGCAGGGTCCAGATGGTCATCATTTGGCTGCGCGCCGCACGGGGCTCGAAAGATTCAATCGAGGACGGGTCCTCTTGGAAAACGGGGGCAGCGTTGGTCAAGCCCTTCCACCCTGCTGTCCCAATGGTGTTCAGAAGCTCAGTTCACGATCAAGCGATGGATCAGCGTCATCTGGCGTTTGCGCCATCGCGGCGGCGTTGCAACGGGTCTGCCAAAGATGAGAAGGCCGCGAGGCAGGGTCCGAGACCTAGACTCCAACCTCATAGCGCGCTCGGCTCGCGTTCGGAAGGTTCGAACCGCAGCACGATCAGGTGGCGACACCGTTGGTCGGAACCGGAACCCGACGAATGATCGTTCGTGACCGACATCTGTGAACAAGCAGTATGTGTCATTGCAATCACCACCCGTTGCGCGGAAATGCCCATATGGCCGTGAATGAACTGGATTTGGTGATTTTCCAGATGGCGGTGGAAAGCGTCCGCTTGCTCTCTTCAAGCTTTGATGAGAAGGCGGCTGAGATAGCCACGAGGAGCCGTGGTAGCCTTCTTTTTGACGTGCGGGTGGACGGTGACCTGGAGGTCCAGCGAGTCGCAGCCATTGGATATCCAGGCGACAAGATCGGTGTGGTGGCATTGGACCGAGAGGGCCTTGTTAGCTGTTGTTGCCTTGTCAATGGCACCTTCTCACCTTTCATTGCACCGTTGGAGAACTGGACCAGCATGCCCCTTTCGATGCAGGCCCAGATCGATGTCACAGGCTATGCGAGGCTCCTTCTGGCCGCCTTGCGAAATGCTGGACATATGCTGGACAGGTAGCATCGCGATGATGTCTGTGATGAGATGGTGCAAACGGCTGGATGAGGCGATCGCTTGCTGGCAGCTTTGGCAACAAAGCGATCGGTGAGTTCGCAATGCTGGAACACGTCCTATAGACTCTGCAGTTAAGTTAGCGGACTACGATCTGACGAATGCCCTCTGACAGTCTGCATGGCGCGGCATGCCCTCTTAGGAATGCAGCCGTGGTTCTACACGATCGGCTGTTTTTGTGTCGAAGGCGACGGGCACGCCATGAACGAAGGAAGCGGCCGCCAACAGTTCCTCCAACTCGCGGTCGGTGGCCTTGCATGCCGGCATTAGTGTTCGGATGGCGCGGATCGCCTGCGCCATGGAGAGAAGCGGACCCTTCCCCTGGAAAGGACATAGGCTTCTGCGGCTTTTTCGACGGTGACAGTGTGAAACGAATTGGTCATGACGAATTCCTCCCTGAACCCTGACCAACCCGACTTATGGCACGAATTCGACCGCCTTCAAGCCTATGTCCGATTGCGGACAATCGCTGCGATTCGTTCAAAACCGCTGATGCTTTTGGGCGACCTGGTGAGGGGCAAGGAGACGTCGGCTGAACCCGTTTCAACCGACATGCTTCAGGCAGCGGCCAGGCCGAAATAACGCTGCTCCTCCTTGTCATAAGCGCCATGTGTGAGCTTTATCAATCCGGCACGGTCGATGATCGTGATCTCGCCGCGCTTGGCGTGCACCAGTCCTCGATACTCAAGCATTTGCAGGGCCGTGGTGACCCCGGGCGGTGGGCGCGAGCATGGTCGCCAGAAATTCATGCGTCGGGAGGATCTTATCTCCTTCCGCACGGTCGTGGACCATCAAGCTGCCAGCGGGCCAGCCGTTCTTCGATCTTGGAGTGGCCATTGACCAGTGCCGTCCGGCATGATTGGACGAGGAACGCGTGGGCATAATCCAGCACTGAGGTGCGAAGCGACGGGCTAATCGCAGGGCGAAGGTTTTCAACCGGCAGGCGCCAGGTAGTGCTTTCAGAATGACGGCAATTCCTTTCATCCCGTCATCGCCGACAATGCCGACTTCACCTTGCCGCCCGCCGGTCATGGTGGCGACCACCGACGCGATGCCCCTCTCGGGAAAATATACGTTCTTGATCGGCTGATGCGCGACCTCCAACTGGTCCTTGATGCCCGGTTCGACGTGATGCAGCGATGGTCGCAAAAGCGCGAAGTCCTGCGGGGTGAGGGCTTCAGCACCTGGTCGCGAAAGAGGGATCGGGCAAGGCTCTCTTCCAACGGGGCAAGAGCGCGTACGTCTTACTGTCGGCTGCACCGAAGTAAATGCCGGCCGATGCCAAAGCATAGGCCTCGAAACGCGCGATTGCAAAGCCCTGTCGGGGCAGTGCAGTCATGCTAGAAGTCGCGCCGCCTACGATAGGCAGCGGATGACATGATTCCCTTCTGCGGCGGCCACCAAGAACGGCTCGGGCACGCTTTAATCGTTCATACACAAGCTCGCAGGAATGTAAGCAGCGGAACAATCGGGTGATTCGTACCGCCCTGCCCTTTCAGAGATCAAGTCATTGGACGTCAATTCGGCTGGAACGCCTCGTCGAACGGCCCAGGAAAATGCAGCCGGATGAGCAATGGTGGTTCACCTTATGTGCGGTCCCGGATATGCGGTCCGGCGGCTCATCTCCCAATGGCTTGTCGATGGGGAAGTGGAACTCGTCATGTCGCCGCGAACCGTCACCGCGCTAGCGGGGCTCTTTTGAAGACGCCGGTGTTTTTCTTTGTGGAACTGAATCTGTGAGGTGATTGATGCATGAATCAAACATTTGCGTATTTCCGCTGCATCGGCGACGTATATTGGTCGAAAGTATCGCCCAGGCCCTCGAGACCAAGAACGGCGAGGCGGCGAGTGCGTTCTGGCGCTGTGCTGCCAAGAAAATGCTCATTCAATTGTCCGATGTAGGAATTGCGCCAGAGCTCGCTGCGCAGGAGGTTGGAAGCCTTCTTCATGCGGTCTTGGACGACATGGCCAACCGAACGGTAATGCACAAAGCATAGGCTCGGGCGCTGTTGGACCGCGGTCAGCTCGGGTCCTTATCAGGGGACTGCTCCGACTGGCCGACGGTCCGGCCAAACCGGCATACCGGCAAAGCTTTGAGGTTGCGATCGCTCACGGCGGCCGGTCCAATATTCTAAGACGACTTCAGAAGCCACGTTGGCTTCTTTGGACGAAGCCGAGGGGCGCCATTTTGGCGTGCTCACGCTGGACTGCGGGTTGCGCCTACGGAAATCCAAAGTCCGGCCGCGCGAGCCAATCGACCGGAACAGTCGAAAGCTCGTGGGGGCGGGTCCGCTCACCCTCACGGCGGCGGTGGCGGCCGTGAGCAGACTTAACTCAAGTCACGGCTGAGCATCCGCAGGCGCTATGCCGATTGGATGAGAACTGGTTGCCACAACACCGGCCCGTTGAGGCGTCCCCTCCAGCGGATGCGCAAGAGACTGGCGTAGGAAATATCGAGGAAGCCGGCGACTGCCTCGGTGTTGCCGACCTGCTTGGGCTGTCCGATACGTGACAACGGCCAGGTCGCGAGACGAAGGATCCTTTCGATGCGCGTATCTGTCACCGTTACGATCCCGGAGAGATTGTTGGCCAAGCCGAATTCGATGATCCCCGCGAAGAGCTCGTAGGTTGCTTGGGCCAGGCCGCCAGCTGCCTTCGGCGCTGTCGCAGGGAGATCGAGCGCGAAACGACTACTCTCCCAGATATCGGCACTCGCAGGGACCACCATCTCATCCAGCAGCGTCGGAAACGTATCGCGCAACATTGTCGGTCCGGTGGTCGGCAAAAGGCGGACGCAGCCGCAAGTTCGCCAATCGGACCCCTTAAGAAGCAGGTAGACGGGGTTCAGGCTGTCAAACGGGTCCGTTTCCATTTCGCCTTCGGTCTGCACTTCCCAATCGAGCCGCTTCTTGAAAACCCGATACCTAAGTCCGTGCATTTCCTTGAGTTCGCTCGCAAACTCGGCGTAGCAGTCGGGTGTTATCAGCTGCATCATTGTCGTCTCCGTGCGGGATGTGTCCACGCAATCGAAGGGCAAAGCCGTCATGAATGCAGCCTGTAGACCTTTACAGCTAGACTTGGAGAGGATCAGGATCTCGCCCGAGCAGCCATCCGCACTACGGCCTGGTTGATGGTTCGCACGCCAAGCTTCGCCTTGGCGTTTTCCTGATGGAAGGTCACGGTGCGTTTCGAGACACCGAGAATCTGGCTGATATCCCAGGCCGACTTGCCGCACGCCGCCCATTTCAGGCACTCGAACTCCCGCCGGGTGAGCGTTATGCCATCTACCACGCAATCTTCGGCGAGCCTGCGCCGGGCATGGATATGAACGTTGATCGCAACCAGTTGCATTGCTTTTTCGTAGCGCGTCAGCGACCTCAGAAATGGCGGATGCGCCTCGTTGGAGGCGAAGGTCAGTGCGGCGAACCGGCCGCGATGATCATGCATCGACATGGTCAGTCCGCCGCGAATGCCGAACTCAGCTGCTTTTTCCAGGACTTCCTGCTGAGAGGTCGGCAAATAACGGTGATCGCGGTCCACACCCCAGTCGAAGGTATCCCAGCCCCGCAGTCCCCGCAGGATCACGGGATCCACGCTGTGGTAGCGCTGTTGCAGGTAATGTGATGTCCATGATGATGGATAATTCGAGATCAATCGCGGCCTGTCGCCGGAAGCGGATGGGTAGGTGAAATAAGCGAAGAGCGGAAAGTCGAACCCGGCTGCGGCGGACGCCATTGCCTCATGGAGATCGACGGCATCGACGCTTGCAGAGAGTTGCTCGACCAAGGTTTCAAATACGCGATGCATCTGCGCTTAGCGTACCTCGCGGAGGTTGCTGGAAGCCGACGGAGACGTGGTTCTAAATGATGGCCTGTCCCTGCAGGGCATACGACGCGCCGCCGTCATCACCGCAATTGCTGTGCTGCTTCCGATTGGAGAGAGCTCCGCCCACCTGACCAACTACCGATGGGTGATATTGCGACGTTATCGATGAGCCGCGTGTCGCCAAGCCAAGCCGCAGCAAGCAAGCGTGCCGGTCGGTCAAGGCTTGCTAACGATTGCAGGTCTGTTTCTCCGCGAAGCTCCAGGTATTCGAGCTCGCGATAGCCGGCAGCCAGAATTGCTGCACGCGCTTCATCAAGCGTAGGCAGGATGGGGGAGCCGCGTGCAAGCCGCTCGGCCGTATCGAGCAGGACCGATGCTAGTTTTGGGGCAATGGCGCGTTGGGCTGGGGAGAGCCGCACGTTACGCGACGATAGCGCAAGACCATCGGCTTCGCGGACTGTCGGACAGGGCACAATAGTGATCGGAATGTCGAGATCCCGGACCAAGCGCCTGACAAGCTGAAGTTGCTGAAAATCCTTTTCGCCAAAAAAGGCGAAGTCAGCGCCGGCCTGCAGGAAGAGCTTGGCCACGACCGTCGCCACGCCATTGAAATGGCCGGGCCGGAATGCGCCGCAAAGGCATTCGCTGATGCCGGACACTGAAACGGCCGTGGCGAAGCCCACCTGGTACATTTCCTCTGTGTCCGGCACATAGAGCAGATGCGTGCCCAGCAGAGCGAGCTTGGCAGCATCGTCGCTTTCCGTCCGAGGGTAGGCAATCAGGTCGGCGGGGCTGTTGAACTGCTTGGGGTTTACGAACAGCGTCACGATCACCCGCTCGGCCCTTTCGAGCGCCTTCCGCACGAGGCTCAGATGCCCGTCGTGCAAGGCTCCCATGGTCGGCACAATACCGATCGTGGCACCCGAGCGACGCCATTGCGCAACGACGCCGCGCAGCTCGCTCACGGTTCGAGCGATCGGCACGCTCATGTGAAGTCACCGGCCTTAAAGGCGTTGACATAGAGATGTTCGACCGCCGGAAAGTGCCGGTTCCGCACATCGGTGGCGTAAGCGGCGATTGCCGCCTCAGCCTGCTCACCGAGCTCGGCATAGCGTTTGACGAACTTCGGCCGAAATGAGGTGAAGAGCCCGAGCATATCGTGGCTCACCAGAATCTGGCCGTCGCAAGCTGGCGAGGCACCGATGCCGACTGTGGGTATGTCGATATCGGCGGTTATCTGCCGTGCAAGCTGCTCCGGTATCTTTTCCAGCACCAAGGAGAAGGCGCCCGCTTCGGTTACCGCCCTGGCGTCGCGCCTGATCCGCTCTGCATCGGCTCCCCGGCCCTGCACACGATAGCCTCCAAACGTGTTTACCGCCTGCGGCGTCAGGCCCACATGGGCCATGACAGGTACGCCGCGCGCGGTAAGGAAGCGGATGGTTTCCGAGATGGTCTCGCCGCCCTCGATCTTTACCGCTGAACAACCGGTCTCACCCATCACGCGCGCAGCGTTGCCGAAAGCGTGCTCTGGGCTTTCCTCATAGGAACCGAAGGGCAGGTCGACGACCATCAGCGCGTGTTCAAGGCCGCGGCGAACGGCCTGTCCGTGCATGATCATCATGTCGAGCGTGACCCCCAGCGTCGACGACAGGCCGTGCAGCACCATGCCGACGCTGTCGCCGACAAGAACGATGTCGCAGTGGCGATCGAGCAGCCTCGCGACCGGCGTGGTGTAGGCCGTCAAGCATACAAGTGGCGTCTGGCCTTTTCGCGATCGAATATCTGGAGGAGTCATCCCTTTTATCTGACCAGCCGCGCTCAACCGAGGCCCCTTCCCTTACGTTACCAACAGCGGGTGTCGCGTTTGGCATATTTTTGTGCGACTGCGAAGAGCTAAAAACAGCGCTTGAGTACTCCGGTGTTGACGTGCTGGCTGCCAAGGTTACATTCAATCGATTAAGGCGCTCCGTTGGGCCAACCCGCTTTCGCAAACATGGATCCTCAGACAAGAAGAACCAAGAAAGGCAAAGCCGCCGTCAAAGCTGACGAAGCCAAAGTGGACCTGACTGCCGTCGTGGTCGCCGTAAACGACAGTGAGCCCTGTGTCCTCACAGTCGGTCATGCGGACACCCTCCCTTCCGGACCTTTTGCCCTTGAGCATCGATCACTGCAGTCGGGTTTGAGGGGGTGGGTGGAGCAGCAGACCGGCCATGCACTTGGATACATCGAGCAACTCTACACCTTCGCCGATCGCGATCGCATCGGCACTGAGCGCCACCAGCGCGTCATCTCAATCAGCTATCTCGCATTGACCAGGAAGGAACAGGCAACGAACTCGGCCGCGTGCGGCTGGCAAAGTTGGTACGAATATTTTCCCTGGGAGGACCACCGCTTCGGCACGCCGCCTGTGCTGCTCGATAGATTGCGGCCCCGCCTGATTGAGTGGGCCGGCGGCGCCAGCGAGCCGACCACTCAACGCGAGCGCCGGCAGCGCGCTGCGATAGCCTTCGGCTTCGACGACCGCCATTGGAACGAGGAACTCACGCTCCAACGCTACGAGTTGCTCTATGAAGCTGCTCTGATTGAGGAGGCCGGTGGCGGCAGGGACGCGATTGCGGCCGCGGCTGGCAAACCAATGGTCGCTGACCACCGTCGTATTCTGGCAACCGGGATCGCGCGGCTGCGTTCGAAGATCAAATACCGGCCGGTCGTGTTCGAGCTTATGCGGCCTTCCTTCACGCTGCTGCAACTGCAGCGAACCGTGGAAGCTTTGGCTGGCAGGCTGATCAACAAGCCGAACTTCCGGAGATTGGTCGAGCAGCAGGAACTTGTTGAGGAGACCGGGGAGACCTCCCTCGACACGGGCGGCCGACCGGCGAAGCTTTATCGCTTCCGGCATGCCGTCCTCGACGACAGGGCTATCGCCGGGACAAAATTACCGCTGGCGCGGGCTTGACATACTTATAGTCAAGGTAGTTATGTTCCCTTAT